>JAHFTU010000028.1 GCA_023269295.1 Candidatus Woesearchaeota archaeon
TCCAAAAATCCTTTTGGTCTCATCGGCTGAGGTTTATGGCGTGCCACAGAAAGTCCCTATTTCAGAGAGCCATCCGCTTTCGCCAATCAGCCCTTACGGCGAGTCAAAGGTTGAGCAGGAAAAGCTTGCCATTGCTCACGTCAAGGACGGCATGCATATTGTTATTTCAAGAAGTTTTAACCACACTGGCCCTGGCCAGCTGCCTGAGTTTGTGTGCTCCAACTTTGCAAAGCAGGTTGCTGCCATTGAGAAGGGCTGGCAGTCCCTAGTAATAAAAGTTGGCGACCTCAAGATAAAGCGGGACTTTTCCGATGTCAGGGATGTTGTCAGGGCTTACCTGCTGTTGCTGGAGAAGGGAAAGCCCGGCGAGGCTTATAATGTCTGCAGCGGCAGCGCTTTTGCGATTGGCGATGTTATCGGGAAGCTTGCGAAAATCAGCAGCGCAAAGTTCAGGGTTGAGCAGGAATCCTCAAGGATTATGGATAATGCTGTTCCTGTCCTTCACGGCGACCATTCCAAGCTTACCGCAGCCACTGGCTGGCAGCCGACCATAAGCTTTGACCAGACGCTCGCGGATTTGCTTGGCTACTGGAGAAAAAAATGAATCGCAGGGAATTTTTAGGCAATCTAGGTGTCTTGGCAGGTGCCCTTATTTTCTGTTTTATCGTGGCTGAAATCCTGTTTGCAGTTTTCGGTGTTTCTGCCCTTCAGCAGGTTCCTAACTATCGCACCTCTAATGAAGTATGGCATCACGGTTTTGTTCCGAATAGTTCTGGAGAGTTTAAGACCAGCGAGTGGGATGTTAAGTATAGTATCGATTCATTAGGTTTTAGGGATAGAGAATACGGCATAAGCAAGTCCGATGGTGTTTTTAGGATACTTATGCTTGGCGATTCCTACACCGAGGGCTACGGTGTTGAGGCTGATCAGAGCTTCTCAAAGGTTTTGGAAAGAATGCTTAATAATAACAGTCGTAGCAGGAAGTATGAGGTTATCAACACAGCTGTCGGCTCTTACTCGCCGATTCTTGAGTATCTTGTCTTGAAGTACAATGGCCTTGCGCTGCAGCCTGACATGGTGATATTGAACTATGACTGGTCTGACACGCATGACGATTACACTTATTCTAGAAATGCGGTTTGGGATGGGTCTCAGCTTATTGCTGTGAGGAGCCAGCTTGAGGAGCACAAGTCGTTTTTTTTTAAGGTGAGGGATTTCCTAAGCAAGCATTCTTACATGTACCAGTTTTTTGCCAAGAAATTTGCCGCTGTGACATCAGAAATTGTGCCTTACGACCAAGAGTCTGACCGCGTGATTTTTCTTAGGGATAACCTTACTGACAAGGATTACTCTGTGTGGTTTAATAATTCTGTGCCTTATCTGCTTAGTATCAAGGGTGTTTTGCAGGAGCGTAATGTTCCTTTCATAATTCATGCTTATCCATATGCTGTCCAGATCAGCACTGGAACGTGGAAATCCGGGAGGTCTGTACTGGGCTTCAGGGGAGACCTGATTTATCCCATTAGGCCTTTTGACATTATGGAGGAATTCGGCAGGGAGAAAGGCATTCTGGTTGTGAGTTCTTACAGCTATTTCAAGAGCGCGCCAGACCCGTCAAAGCTTTACTATGATTACGATGGCCACTTCACTGCTGCCGGCCACAAGGTTGCTGCAACAGCCCTGTACGATTATCTTGAGAATTCTACCCTATTGCCTGGTCACTAATTTCTCGTTGTCAATTTTCTGCCTGAAGTAGCCGACCATGAGGTGGTGTATTGCGGGGTGGACAGTTTCAATTACGCCGTAGTTGTTGCTCTTTACGGTTATTTCGTAATCCAGCATTTTTCTTACCTTGCCGCCGTCAAAGCCCAGAAGCCCGATATTTATTGCGTTGCACTCCCGAGCATATTCCACTGCCCTTATGACGTTTGGCGAATTTCCGCTGCCTGTTATGACGATTAGCACGTCGTGCTCGTTAATCAGGTTCCTGAGCTGCTGGCTGAAGACCTCGTCATAGCCGACATCATTCGCGTATGCTGTCATCAGCGAGACATTATCAGTCAGTGCCATTATCCTGAACCTCTTTATCCTGGGGTCGTAGACCCTGCCGAGCGTGTTCTTGCTTATGTCAGCTGCCATGTGCGATGCCTGCGATGCACTGCCGCCGTTTCCCAGTATGAACACCTGCCTGTCGTTTTTCCAGGCGCTGTAAAGGACGTCCGCTATCTGCTCTATCTTGTTTATGTCTATCTCTGCAATGCACTTCTTGATTTCCTCAAAGAATGACTTGATGTATTCCCTGCTTTGTTCGGTGCCCATTTTCGTGGTCAATCGCTTACGTAGATTATCTTTGTGCCCTGCGGCTCGAGCGAGATTGTGGTTTCCTTGAGGCTGCTGAGTGCCCTTCTTACTGCGTCCTGCTTTTGCGGAGGGCAGTAGAACAGCAGGAATCCCCCGCCGCCGGCTCCGAGCAGCTTCCCGCCCAGCGCCCCTGCTTTCAGGGCTTTTTCGTAGTATTCGTCAATGTCAGGGCTTGTGATGCTGCCGGTGAGCTGCCTTTTCAGCATCCAGCCTTCGTGGAGAAGCTTTCCGAATTCTGCGATGCTGCCGCCAACCAGCGCGTCCCTTACGAGCTCTGACTGCAGCTTCATCTTTTTCATTATCTCGGCTTTTTCGTCCATCTGCTTTTTCTGCTCTGTGAGTATTGCGCTTGCAGGCCTTGTTACGCCTGTGTAGAAAAGCATCATGCCCTCTTCCAGTTGTCTTTTTGTTTCAGGGCTGCATATGACAGGGTCAACGAACACAGTTTCATCAGGGTTGAACTGGATGTGCTGGATTCCGCCATAAGCAGCTATGTAATGGTCCTGCTTTCCGATGGGCTCCTTGCAAAGCTCAATCTCAATGTGGCATGCCTGCTCTGCGAGCAGCTTTGGCGGCTTGAACTCGCCTTTGTATGCATAGAGCGCGTTAAGAAGCCCGACTGTGAATGCGCTGGACGAGCCCAGCCCCGTTTGTGCAGGGACATCTGCCATTGATGTTATCTCAATTCCTTTCGTTATGCCTGTGAGCTTGAGCGCTTCCCTCACGAGCGGGTGCTGTATCTCGTCTACTTTTTCCACATTTTCTGTTTTTGAGTAGCTCAGCCTTATTGCGCTGTCAAACTTCCTGTTTACTGTTATGTACATGTACCTGTTGATTGCAGTGCTGGTGACCGCTCCTCCTTCTTTCCTGTAGAAGGTGCTGATGTCGGTTCCCCCGCCTGCAAAGCTTATCCTGAGTGGTGTCCTTGAGATTATCATTTTCGTTTCTCCCCTGTTAGTTTTGCAATCAGTTTGCAAGCCTCATTTAAGTTGCTGCAGTCATAGTCTGCCTTGGCCTCGTGCTTGCCGTCTTTTCCTGCGTAGCCTGTGCTGGCAAGGATTGTCGTGCAGCCTGCGTTTTTGCCAAGCTGGACGTCAACTGTCTCGTCCCCAACGACATATGAGTTTTTGGTGTCTATTTTAAATGTTTTGGCTGCCTGCTCCACCATGCCTGTGTTTGGCTTCCGGCACCTGCACTCCCTCCTGTACTTTGGGTTGTTGGCTTCAGTGTGGTTTTTCTCTGGGTGGTGCGGGCAATAATACAGCGCGTCAATGTGCGCTCCTTTTTCCTCCAGCATCCCCCTAAGCTTCCTGTGTATCTGCAGCAGCTGTTCCTCTGTGACCAGGTTTCTTGCGACCACAGGCTGGTTTGTCACGACAATCGCAAGGATTCCTTTTTCGTTCAGCAGCCTTATTCCTTCAGCTGCTCCGGGGATGAGCTTGAGCTGCTCTTTTTTTGTGAGCAGGTCAACCTCTTCATTTATGACGCCATCCCGGTCAAGGAACACTGCAATCCTCTTTTGCATTTTTTTCGCAGCAGCAGCGTCATATGCCTCAACCTCTTTGTAACGCTCCGCTGTTCCCATGTCTTTGGTGTACTCCTCGCTGACATACCCATACAATTTCTTTCCCTCGCGCAGCATCTGCGGAAAGACGTCTTTTGCAAAATCCAGCTCTTTCCCAGTGTCAATGAAGTCAACAACGCTTTTGTTTAGGACATAAAGCGCTGCGCTGGTGAGGTTGCCATGTTCCTTCCATTCGCTGCCAGGCTTCTCGACAAAGCCTGTTATCCTGCTGCTGCTGTCCACTGTCACCACAGTGCTGTCCTGTGGGTGGTCTGATTTGTGCAGGAGCAGTGTTGCGTCGCTTTTCTTCTGCGTGTGGAACTCCAGCATCTTTTTCAGGTCAACGGTCGTGTAAACATCGCTGTACAGCACAATGAACTCGCTCTCAAGCTCGTTTTTTATCGGCAGCAGCGGCCCTGCTGTGCCCAGTGGTGTAGTTTCTCTTGACTCCCTGATAAAAGTGCCGTAGTCCTGCTTTTCAATGTGCTCTGCCACTTTTTCGGCAAGGTAGCCGGTGCATACTATTATGTTGTCAGCCCCGTTTCTTACAGAGTGCTCTATGAGAAAGTCAAGAAGCGGCCTTTCATTTATCGGCAGCAGTGGCTTGGGCAGCTTGTCAGTGAGCGGCCTGAGCCGCTTGCCTTCCCCGCCGGCCATGATTACAACTTCCATTGCCTGATAGCAGCACCTGTGCCAATTAAAAACTTTTTTAAATTCAGTGCAAACCTTGCCACCCTATGCTTTCGAGCCTGTCCTTGGTTTTGCTGTCTTACAATGAGGAGAAGAACATTGCCCAGTCCATTTCTTCAGCCGTCGCAATAGCCAGGAAGATTGCAAAAAAATATGAACTCGTGGTTGTCCACTATGACGGTTCCACTGACAGCAGCGAGAAAATCATCAAGCAGTTCATTGCAAAGAACAGGAACATCCGCATTGTCTACCAGCCCGCCAACCAGAAAGGGTATGGCGTTGCCCTGAGGATGGGGCTTGAGTCAGCGAAGAATGACTATGTCTTCTACACTGATGCTGACAACCAGTTTGACCTCAGCGAGCTTCCTCTTTTGCTGCCTTATCTGGACAAATATGACATAGTGTCTGGCTACAGGACGAAGCGCCAGGACCCTTTTGGCCGCATACTGTCTTCCAAGGTCTACCGCATCATGATTCGCATCCTGTTTGGGCTTAAGATGCGGGACATTGACAGCGCTTTCAAGGTTTACAGGAGGAAAATCTTCAGCACGTTCAGGATTCGCTCGGCTGGCGGCCTTGTTGATGCCGAAATACTTATCAAGGCAAAGAACAATGGCTTCAAGATTAAGGAGATTCCGGTGCACCATTATGCAAGGTTTGCCGGCGCGTCGCATTATGGCACTGGCTTCATCAAGCCCAGCGTTGTCATGAGTGTTTTTCAGGAAATTCGCCTCCTTTGGAAAGAGCTGAAGAAGTGAAGTGATTATCATGGCTACAACTGCACCACAAACAATCAACAAGCTGCTTACGGCTGCCAAAAAGGCGAACAAAAAAATCCTCGTTACTGGCGGCTTTGGCTATGTTGGTGGCGAGCTGGTTAAGCAGCTGGAGAAGCACGGCATTGACTACCTATCTGTTGATAAGAAAAATGCACCAGGCAAAAAAACCATCCTATTGGACCTCTGCGACAAAAAAGCAACCGCGGAATTAATCCAGAAGTTCAGGCCTGATATCCTTGTCCACTGTGGCACAAACTCTGCCCTTGCTTACCGGGACAGTTTCCTTGAGTCATTCAGGGATGATGCTGCTGCAATTGCCAACATTCTTGAATCGCTTTCAAAGCTGCCTGCCTGCCGCCTCATTTACTTCAGTTCGTCTTACGTTTACAGCGGCCAGGACATCAAAAAGCCAGTGGATGAGTCAGCAGTCCTGAACCCTTCCCATAATTTTGGCGTTGCAAAGTCATTTTTTGAGCAGTTCGCGCTCCGCAACAACTCCAGCACAGTTGTCTTCCGCCTCTCGTCGGTGTTTGGGCCTGGGAACGCCCTTAATCCCAATGCGGTTTTCAACATGGCCAAGGAGTGCATTAAGGCAGGCCAGCTGACAGTTTGGGGAACTGGCTCAAGAAAGATGCAGTATGTTTACATGAGTGATGTCCTTGCCTGCATTTACGAGGCATTCGCCCTGCAGCCCGGCATCTACAACCTTGGCGGCAGCGAGTACCTTTCTGTTGCAGAGTCTGCTAAGATGATTTCCGCTTTCTTTGGCGCAAAAGTGGTTTTCCTGAAGGACAAAAAGGAGGGTGAAACACTGCCGTTCATGGGCACTGCCAAGCTCAAGCGCTCCGCAGCCGCACATATAATTCCTTTCAAGGATTCCCTGAAGGAGTACTTAAGTTTGCTTCGGGAAAAACTTTAAATAGCGTCTTCTAACCAGCCCAGCTTATGGGGAAAATGGCTGCAGCTTCGGATGTAAATGCCAATGCAAAAGCCTCTTCTTACGAGGCCTACATGTCCAGAGTGGGCAATGAGAAAATCCCCTGCTATGAGCCTTCGCTGGGCGATGATGAAATCAAGCTCCTTACTGATGTCATAAGGCGCAACTGGCTTTCAGAAAGCAAGTACACCCGCGAGTTTGAGAGCCGCCTTGCTGTTCTTTGCGAGAGAAAGCATGCCCTGGCGTTCAGCAACGCAACCGCTGCCCTGATTGTTGGCATGAAGTCGCTTGGCATCGGCCCCGGTGACGAGGTTATTGTTCAGAGCTTTACACATCCTGCAGACCCAAACTCCATCGCTGCGACCGGCGCAACTGCTGTTTTTGCTGACGTGGATGAAAAGACACTCTGCCTTTCAGTTAAGACAATTGAGGCTGCCATGACAAAAAAAACTAAGGCAATATTGTACGTTGACCTTTACGGCAACTCTGGCGATATAGCTGCAGTGGCCGATTACGCGAAAAAGAACAACCTTTTCCTCGTCAACGATTGCGCTGCTGCCCTGCGCAGCTCCTGCAATGGCCGGCAGGTGGCTTCTTTTGGCGATTTTGCCGTGCTTTCTTTCTTCGCTGACAAGACAATCACCACAGGCGAGGGCGGTATGCTCCTTACTGACAGCCCAGCCCTGCTGGCTGAGTGCAACATTTACAAGCATGACGGCAGGAAAGAAAGGGGCGTTGACCTCATAGAGAGAAAGGGCTTTAACTTCAGGATTACCGAGCTTCAGTCAGCTGTGGGAGTTGCCCAGCTTGGCAAGCTCAGCTATTTCATAAAAATAAAGAAGGAAATTTTAAGGGAATACCAGCAGCGCCTGTCTGAGGTTCGTGAAGTAAGTGTGTTCAGGTTCAGCCCTGACTGCGACGCTGTGCCACACAGGGTCGTAATTTTCGTGCCTGACGCAGCAGCCCTGATATCTTATCTCACTCCGCTTGGCGTTGGTGTGAGGACAACCTTCATGCCGATGCACTCGCAGCCCGTCTACAAAGTCAGGAAGGAGTTCCCTGTTACTGAGAAGTTATACGCAACCGGCGTGTGCCTTCCTTCAGCGCCTACTCTTACCGGCGATAGAATTAGTTTTATCTGCACTGCAATAGCTGATTTTTACAGTAAGGGTGGTGGCAAATGACAGCGTGGAAGGTTCCTGCTACAAAGCAGTATTTTTCAGAGGAGGACATTGAGTTCATCACCGAGCGCTTCAAGGACATCCTTAGGGGGAATTCGTTCCTCACCATGGGCAAGTACGGCGAGGAGTTTGAGAAAAAGTTCGCAGAGTACACCGGCACCAGGCACGCGGTTGGCTGCAACTCAGGCACGTCTGCGCTTGAGCTCATCTGCCGCGCCCTGAACATTTCAGGCAAGGAAGTCATTCTCCCGTCAAACACTTTTGTCGCGAGCGCCAACGCAATAATCAACGCAGGTGGCATTCCTGTTTTTGCTGACTGCGGCGATGACATGTGCCTTGACGCTGATGATGCAATAAAGAGAATCACGCCAAGGACAGCTGCTATTATGCAGGTTCACATTGGAGGCATCATATCTCAAAGCACGCTTAAGCTGCAGAAAGTTTGCAAAGAGCGCAACATCCACCTTATTGAGGACGCTGCACAGGCTCACGGCTCTGAGCTTAATGGCATCAAGGCTGGGGCATTTGGCACAGCAGCCGGCTTTAGTTTTTTCTCAACAAAAGTCATGACAACAGGCGAGGGCGGCATGGTGACAACCAATGATGCTGCGCTGGCTGATAAGATGAAGTCGCTTCGCGAGTTTGGCAAGGTGAAGACTGGCATTTACATTAACTATTACACTGCAATGGGCTACAACTGGCGCCTGCCTGAAGTGGCTTCGCTGATGGGCCTGAGGCAGCTTGCCTCGCTCCCCAAGTTTGTGAAGCGCAGGCAGGAGCTGGCCAAAATTTATGATGATGAATTTGCCGGCAGTCCTGACATAAAGCTGGTTGAGCCTGCTGACAAGAAGGGCCACAATTATTTCAAGTACCTCATCATCCTGCCAAACCATGACCGCGCTGCTGTTCACAAGGCCCTTGAGGCCGAGGGCATCCAGCCGAGCGGCTATGTTTACGAGATGCCACTTCACAGGCAGCCAATTTTCCCGGAGTCCAACAGGCTTTCGCTTCCCAAGACAGAGTTTGTGTCAGCCCACCACCTTTGCCTGCCTGTATTTTACAGCATGACTGACGAGCAGGCGCACTATGTGGCAGCGACGTTGAAGAAAATAATTGCAGGGATGAAAACAAGAAAATGAAATGCTTTGTAACAGGGGGAGCGGGCTTTATAGGAAGCCATCTTGTGGACAGGCTTATGGCTGATGGCCACAGCGTCGTTGTGTACGACAACCTCTCCCTTGGCAGGCAGGAATTTATCAGCCATCATCTTCGCAGCAGCAAATTTCGCTTTGTCAAGGCAGACTTGCTGGACACAAAGTCGCTCAATGCTGCCATGAAGGGCAGCAACATAGTGTTTCATCTTGCTGCGAATTCTGACATTGTCAAGAGTGCGAAGCACACGAGGATTGACCTTGAGCAGGGCACGATGGCAACTTACAATGTGCTTGAGGCCATGCGCGCAAACAACGTCAGTAAGATTGTTTTCACTTCAAGCAATGTTGTTTACGGCGAGGCTAGGAAGCTGCCCATCCCTGAGGATTACGGGCCTTTGTTCCCGATTTCAATGTATGGGGCCAGCAAGCTTGCCTGCGAGGCCCTCATCTCAGCGTTTTGCCACAATTTTGGCTTCAAGTCATGGATTTACAGGTTTGCCAACGTGATTGGTCCCAGGATTACTCACGGCGTCATGCTTGACTTTTACAGGAAGCTCCAGAAAAACAACAGGGAGCTTGAGGTGCTTGGCAACGGCAAGCAGGCCAAGCCGTACATTGAGGTGCATGATGTTGTTGATGGCATGCTTTTCGGGCTGAAGCACAGCAGCGACAGCGTGAACTACTTTAACCTTGGCACCGAAGGCCTGACATCGGTAACTGTTATTGCGCATGAGGTGATAAGGGTGCTTGGCCTCAGCAATGTGAAGCTTAGGTTTACCGGCGGTATCAGGGGCTGGCCTGGCGATGTTGCCCGTGTCAGCTTGGACATGGGAAAGCTCAGGGCGCTTGGCTGGAAGCCAAAGCACCCGACTTCAGACGATGCCATGCGCGTTGGCTTAAGCGCTATCATGAAGGAGCTCAGGGAATCGCTTGGCGCAATAAAGTGAAAAATACTTCGGTGGTCAAAATCAAAAAGCATTCTGGAAAAGTTCTTGTTACTGGCGCTGCCGGCTTTGTTGGCTCTCACTTGGCTGAGCGCCTTGCTGAGCTGGGCGAGCGGGTTGTGTGTGCTGTTTTTGACAAGGACAAGGTAAATTACCTCCCCCCCGAGTTGCAAAAGAGCGCTCTTGTCGGCGATGTCCGTGACAAGCGTTTTGTCGCGCAGGCCATGGCCGGCTGCACTAGAGTATTTCACCTTGCTGCCACGCTGAACGAGCCTTCAGTTCCTGAGAGCGAGTTCCACACGACTAATGTGGTTGGCACGAGGAATGTCATGGAGGCAGCCCTTGCCCTGGGCGTTGAGAAGGTTGTCCATGTTAGCAGCGTTGCCACGATTAAGCAGAGCCCGCTGAGGGTCGATGAGGAGTACTTGTTTGAAGGTCCTTTTGACGGCCCTTATGCGCTTACGAAGTACAAGAGCGAGAAGGTTGCGTTTGAGTACGGCGCCCGCGGCCTCAAAGTGACTGTTGTCAACCCCACAATTATTTACGGCCCTAGGGAAACGCACACTCTTGGCCAGATATTCAGGAACTACCTGCAGCCAAATGTGCGCTTTGTTGGCTTCAGGAACTCTGTTCTTAACCTGATTTACGTAAAGGATGCTGTGAAAGGCATGATGTTGGCTATGGAGAAAGGCCGGTCTGGCCACCGCTACATTCTTGGTGGCGATGAGATGACGCTTGGCCAGTTTGTCGGGATGCTTGATGAGCTTACAGGAACCCGGAAGCGCGTTATTGCCCCGCCCGATGCCCTGATTGAGCTTGGCGTTTCAATTGCAGAGCCGCTTTTTTCGCTGGTTGGCTTGCATCCTCCGCTGATGAAGGCCCAGATTAACGCGATGAAGAGGGGGACTGCGGTTGACATTTCAAAGGCAAGGAAGGAACTTGGCCTCCGCAACAGACCGGTGAGGGAAGGACTGAAGGAAACGCTTGACTGGTACAGGCAGACAGGCTACATCAGGATTTAACGCTCGCGGAAATTAAAATGGACGTGCTTGCTAACAGGAAATTTGTGGCCGCAGCAGTAGCCCTTCTTCTCCTTGCTTTTGTGGGGCAGTCGCTGTATTTTGCAGCCATAAGCACATACACGTACGATGAAACAGTCAGCGTCATCAATGGCTACTATTACATTACCACTCACGACCTGCGCCTTGGCCTGAGCCAGCCTCCTCTCAGCGCTTACTTGTCAGCCATCCCGCTTTTTTTTATGCACGCCAATTTTGACTTCAGCAGGGAATCGTGCCGCACATACGACAACTGGCTTTGCGCGCAGCAGGTTCTTTTTGAGAGCGGCAATAACGCTGCGCAGATTCTTTTCTTTTCCCGCCTTGTGTCAATCCTTGCAATGGCTGGCACTGGCATTGTTATTTTTCTTTTTGCCTCAAGGCTTTTCGGCAGCAAGGCAGGCCTGCTGTCGCTTGCGCTGTTCGCTGTGAATCCTGTCCTCATTTCGCAGGGCTCGCTCGCCCTTACAAACCCGTTCCTGACCTTTTTTGTGGCCTTGAACTTGTACATGTTTTTCCTGCTCCTGAAGTCGTTTTCGTGGAGGCTGTTCACCGCATTTGCCGCGACTTTCGCGCTGGCCATGGTTTCAAAGGTGAATGCTTTCCTGCTGCTGCTGGTGTATGCTTTGGCGCTGTTGGTGCTATGCCTATGGAAGCCTGCTGGCTTCAGCATTCTGGGCATGAGCCCGCAACACATTAACTGGAAGGCGCAAATCGGGTTGCGCCCGATTGCGCATTCCGCCTTTCGCGGAATTGCGCTGCTTGGGCGCCTGGCTGTTTTTGCAGCGGTTGCCTTCATTGTTGTCCTCGCTGTTTACCAGTTCCAGTTTGGCACGCTTGCAGGCTCAGTTCCGCCGAAGAATGTTCATGATTTTGAATCAAAGGTTTTGCCAAAGCTTCCTGCTTCTGTTGGCGCTGCTGCCAAAGCTGTTGTTTTCCGGCTGCCAATACCCTTCCCGTCATTTTTTTCAGGGGCAGCGTGGCATTCTGTTGCCGGGCAGGGCAAGGTTTCATTCCTTAACGGCGCAGCGTTTACCGGCCACAAGCTCTTTTTCATCCCAATTGTCCTGCTTGCAAAGACGCCTGTTGCTTTCCTTCTGCTGGCTGTTTTTGGATTGGCTGCCTGCTTCAAGAGGAAGCTCACTAATGATGTAATTGCATTGCTGCTGTTACTTTCTGCTGCTGTTGCTTGGGTTGTTTTCTTTTCAGCCAGTGTTAATTCCGGCGTTGCCCACCTGCTGCCTGTTTATGTTTTCCTTGCCATTCTTGCAGGCGCGGCAGCAACCGTCAAAAGTCGCGTTGTGCCAGCGTTCATTGCAGTGATGCTGCTGTGGAATGTCATTGCGGCGCTCTCGATAGCCCCTCACTACCTGGCATATTTCAACGAGCTTGTCGGCGGGCCTGACCGCGGCCACAGGATTGTTGGCGTTCCTAATTTCGACTGGGGCCAGGACCTGCCTGCGCTTAAGCAGTACATGGCGGGCAGCAGCATTCCCTCAGTTAAGCTGAGCTACTTTGGCACAGCCGACCCTTCTTATTACGGCATAAATCATGAGTATCTTGCTTCCCCAAGGTTCCAGCCGTGGGATCCGGAATACGTTCCTGTTGTTCCGAAGGATTACACTGAGCAGTGTGGCAAGGCCACTGGCATTATTGCAGTCAGCGCCACCAACTATTACGGGGTTTTTCTGAACAACCGGGGCTGCTACGCCTGGCTGCAATCTTACGCGCCCATCGCCCGCCCAGGCCACACTATTTTCGTTTATAATATTTCTGGATAAGTTTAAATAACGCCCTGCCTTCGTTGCCACCATGAAAGTCCTCGTTACTTTATCAAGCGCATTCCCCAGGTGGCATAATGACAGTGCCCCTGTTTTTGTGAGGGACTTATGTGCTGTGCTTGCCAAGCGCGGTGTTGAAATAGTTGTTTTGGCCCCACACCACCCTGGCGCCAAGCGCTTTGAGATGGTTGATGGGATGAGGGTGCACCGCTTCCGCTATTTTTTCCCCAGCAGCCTTGAAAGGCTTTGCTACGATGGCGGCATACTTGCTAACATCAAGAAGAGCTTTCTCGCAAGGCTGCAGCTTCCATTACTCGTCTTTGCTGAATTATTCTCTTTGTTCGCAGTTGCTTCCAAAGAAAAGCCAGACCTTATCCACGCCCATTGGATTCTTCCTCAGGGATTCACTGCAGCGATTGTTTCAAAGCTGCTGGGCATCCCGTTTGTCGTGACAGCCCACGCCGGTGATGTTTTCCCTCTTAACAAGCCGCTTTTCCGCCTGCTGTCGCGCTTTTCCATCAACGCAGCGTCAGCTGTTACTGTAAACAGCCGCTTTACAAAGGCAGCGGTTGAGAAACTTGCAGATAAGGCAGCTCGCGTTATTCCTATG
>JAHFTU010000029.1 GCA_023269295.1 Candidatus Woesearchaeota archaeon
CACTTCAAGCAGCTTTTCAAGACGCTGGAGCTTATCGGTCCAAAGGAAAAGGAATTTGCCGCTAAGTCCTTCCATCTCATCTACGGCCTTGTGATGCTGCCTACAGGAAAAATGTCCTCACGCGCAGGCAGCGTTGTCTTTTATGATGACCTCAGGAACGAGTTGCTGTCCATTGCCTCTGCTGAGGTGAAAAAGCGCCACGATGACTGGAACGAATCGCAAATCTCTGCTGCTGCAAAGAAAATAGCTTTTTCCGCGTTAAAATTCGGCATGATTAACCGCGACAATGACAAGGAACTGGTTTTTGACTGGGAGCAGGCGATGAAGCTTGAAGGCGAGACCGGTCCTTATGTCCAGTATGCTTATGCGAGAATCTGCTCAATCTTCCGCAAGTACGGCAAATCCCTCCCGAATCCAAACAAAACTGACTTTTCGCAGCTGACAGCAACTGCTGCTGAAATTAAAGTAATCAAATTAGTCAAGGAATTCCCGGCTGTGGTGGCTGCTGCCGCAACTCAGCTAAAGCCAGCGTTAATTTCACGCTACTTGCTTGACTTGGCGCAGGCGTTCAGCAACTTCTACAACGACCACCCTATTCTCAACGCGGAGCCAGCTGTCAGGGATGCGCGACTGCTGTTGTGCGCTGCAGTAAAACAAGTTCTTGAGAACGGCCTCAGGCTGCTGGCGATTGACGTGCTGGAAGAGATGTAAAACGATCAGGCTGTCTGCAGCGCCTTGAAGTAATGAGTTTCTGGATTGGAATATTGCAGCCCGCCGATGGTTGTGGGTTCCTTTATCAACAATCTTCTCATTACAGTAGCTTCCTGAAGTGTGCCAGAACTCCTCACGTCAATGCTGACGATTGTTTCATGAGAAAGTTTTATCTTCTCGTATCCGATTGCAAGGCCGCGGTCTTTCACATACTCGCCATCGCGTACCATGGGCGCAACAACCGATGATGTTACTTCTCCAATAACCTGCCCTTCGAAAAGGATTGTCGAGGTAAACCTTTGCGGCTCCAACTGCCTCCTAATTGGAAACTCAAGCAGCACTTGGTGCCATCCCAATGTCCCGGCGGTAACTGCTTCCTTCTGGGCTCTAAGATAGTCTCTTCCAATTGTTTCAGCATCTTTATCAGGCCTTACCGCAAATCCCATTCCAGCCTCAACAGGGCTTGTTGCTTGGTTTATGTCGTGACCGTACAGCAGCAGACCGGCTTCTGTTCTTAGGCTGTCTCTTGCTCCGAGGCCAGCAGGAGTTGCCCCGCGCTCAATCGATGCCTGCCAAAATTCACCTACCACAGCAACCGGAACAACAACTTCAAATCGTGTAGGCTCACCAGTGTAGCCAGTAGACGCCACCCACAATCCCTGAACGTTATTGAATTGCGCGCTTGCAATCATATTTTGAGAACTAAGTGACCGCATAGCAGCAGTGCCGACAAGTTCCTCCAAGATTTCTCTGCTTCTTGGACCCTGAACAGCAATAAGGGACTGTGAATCGGTCTCGTCCTTTATTGAAACTTTATACCTCCTGTTTGCGGCGACTTCAAGAATATACTCTAAATCCTGAACGCCGTTAGCCGCATTCACAATAAGCAGATACTCATTTTCGCCAATGCGGTTCAGGTAAGCGTCATCAAGCGTAAGAGGTCTTATCGTGCTGTGCTTAACAAGAAAAGAATACTGCGAATAGCCTGGCCTGAGCTTTGAAGCGTCATTTGTGAGCACATACTGTAGCAGGTCAAAAGCGTTTGTTCCAGTGACGTAAATGCGCCGCATGTGGCTTACATCAAATATGCCAGCACTTTTTCTGACAGCTATGTGTTCCTTAGCAATCCCGGTCACAGCGTACGATAAGGGCATGTCCCAGCCTGCGAAATTCACCATCTTGCCGCCGAGCGCGACGTGCACGTCGTGGAGGGGTGTTATGCGGGAATCACTTGCCATTTTTCACCCACGTAAAAACAGGATTCCTGTCTGACTCTGCTTCCTTGAGCCGGCCTACTAGCGTGCTATGTGGAGAGGTTGCCAGCCACTCAGGGTCTTGGGTAGCGTGCTCCACTGCCTCTTTCAAATCCCTGGCAAAAGCATCCATAGCTGCTTTGCTTGCGCTGTGGGTTGGCTCTGTAAGTATGCCATCATGAAGCGGGAAGCCGACTGTAGGCGCATAATATCCTAAATCTGTCAGGGCTTTTACAAGGTCAATAACCGTCAGCTGCTTTGCCCTGCCGTCGGAATTTACTTTAAGCCCCCTCAATGGAGTGTCAAGGACTATTCCCTCATGCATTACCACGCCGCCAAATGCAGGCGGAAGGATTTTGCTGAGGAGCTGGTGCTGGTAGTTGCCTGCTTCCACAGCAACGCCGCTGCTTTCCATTAGCCCGTCGGAGCCCATTAGCAGTATGTATTTGTCCGCCATCACGTCTGCGAGGAAATTCCCATACGCTGATGATACAGTTCCTATCGATTGCGGGTGGTCAAATGAGAGGACAAACCTTTCCATGCTGCTTTCAATCCTTGGCGTTGGCAGGAACGGAACAAGATGCTTGGCTGCTCCTGTGTAGCCTGCTCCTGGCCCTCCTCCACCATGTGGAACACCAAATGTCTTGTGAAGGTTAAAGTGAAAAACATCAATCCCGAGGTCTCCAAACTTTACCCTGTTCACCAAAGCTGCAAAGTTTGCCCCGTCGCAAAAAACCTGCGCGCCATAGTCATGCATGACTTTTGTTATGTCCTTAATCTGCTCATCATAAATTCCGAAAGTGCTTGGCTGTGTTATCATGAGAGCAGCAACTGTGTTGCCCTTTTCTTCCATAATCTTCGTAAGGGCCTCCAAGTCAAGCCTGCCGCTTTTATTTGACGGGGCTGTTTGAACATTATAACCTGCCATGGCAGCAGAAGCAGGATTTGTGCCGTGCGCCGAGTCAGGTATCAAAACTGTTTTTCTCTGGTCACCTTCACCTCTCGACGCGTGATAAGCTGCTATCATGAAAACTGCGGTAAGCTCGCTGTGGGCGCCTGCTGCTGGCTGTAATGTGCCTGCTGCGGCGCCTCCCAGCTCAGATAGGATTCTTTCAAGGTCAAACAGTATCCGCAAGGCGCCCTGCGATGTCTGCTCGGGTTGCAGTGGGTGAAGGTTTGCAAACACTGCCACATCCCTTATTGCTGCTGGGTTGTATATCATCGTGCAGGAGCCGAGCGGGAAAAGCGGTGAGCCATCAACTGATGTGTTTGTGTGCGAACGCTTCATGAATTCCCTTACGGCATCGTGCTCAGTCAGTTGGGGAAGCGGGAGGTCTGCGCGGAGGTACTTCTGAGGCAGTGGCGTTTGGAAAGGAACTTCTAGTGATGGGAGCCTGTAGCCGCCTGCCCCTTCCCTGCTAAGTTCGTTTAGCGGGATTATCTCATGAGCACTATTGCCTGCCATGTTCTCTTAGCCCTCCAATAAACCTGTCAAGGTGTGCTTTGCTGTTGTTGGCTTCTGTAGCCGCAACTAGCAGGACATTGCCATCGAGGGAAGCATATGGGAATGCTCTCGCGACAGGAACTCCGGCGAGGATTCCCTGCCCTGCAAGCATGTTAACTATTTCGTGTGCAGGCTGTGGTGTCCTGACTGCAAATTCATTGAAGAATAGCTGGCCGGGGTGCAGTAGCTCAAACCCAGGAATTTGTGAAACTTCTTTTGCCAGGTAATGAGCAACGTGATAGGACTGCGATGACGCCTCACTAAACCCATGCTTGCCCATGACTGCAAGGTAAACTGCGCTCATTACTGCTATGAGGCTTTCGGACGTGCAGGTGTTTGAGGTTGCGCTCTCCCTTCTGATGTGCTGCTCCCTTGTTTGCAGGCCGAGGCGCCAAGCACGCTTTCCGTTAATATCCTGTGCTTGCAGGACAAGCCTTCCGGGAAGCTGCCTCACGTTCCTCTCATCAGCTATTCCAAGGACGCCAACGTGAGGCCCCCCAAACCCTGTAGGCACTCCAAAGTGCTGCCCTTCAGCCGCGTATACGTCAGCGCCGTAGTCAGCTGGCGGAAGAAGGCTTCCAAGGGAAACCTGGTCTCCACCACCGTAAACTATGTAGAGTGCGCCTTTGGAATGCGCAGCTACTGCCTGCCCGTCCATGCCATCAATAAGCCCCCAGACGTTTGGGTTTTGCACAATCACCGCAGCTGTCTTCTCATCAACAAGCTCTTCAACGCTTCCCGGCTCTGTCACGCCATTTTTCGTTTTGGCTCGGACAAGCTCAAGCCCTTTTGGCTTGAAGTACGTTTCAAGATTTCTTATTGCAACAGGGTTTACTGCATCGGATACGATAATCTTGTCTCTTTTTGTAAGCCTGCACGCCATAAGCGCGCCTTCAACCAAAGCGTTCGCACCATGGTAAAGGCCTGCGTTTACGGCTTTCATCCCTGAAAGCGTGGCCATCAGGCTTTGGAAATCAAAAAGCGTTGCTAATATTCCCTGCGAAACCTCAGGTTGGTAAGGCGTGTAAGGCGTCGTCCATTCGCCTCTCCACACAATCTCCCTGACAGCAGCAGGTATTACCCTATGGTAAAAGCCAGCTCCCGCAAAAGAGGAAGCAGGATCAAAAGAAGTATTCTGTGAAGCAATCTCATTAAGAATTCTGGTCACCTCAAGCTCGCTTCTAGCGTTGCCCAGTGTGGTCAGGTTGCCTGAATGCTGGTGGTCCTTGGGCACTACAGCATCAAAGAGGTCATCAATGGTCCTAAGCTCACGCATCAGAACGTTGCCCAAAAAGCCAAGCATCTCTTTTTGCTCAGCTTCAGTAGAACCTATGAACTGGTTTCCCAAAATTAATTCCCCCTTAAATTTTCAAAGGCAGCCGTCCCGCCAGCTATAAAAATATTTTCATTTCCCTTTCTGAATTGTCGTCACTGTTTTTTACGAAATTAAAATGGTTGGTCACGGCGTTATTGAAAAGTTGCCCTTGCCCTGCCAGCTCCGGTCAGCTTGGCGATGACTTGCGTTCTCCTCCCCACGGTCACCGTTGGGAGAGAAGGCAACCGTTGCGCAGCAACGGCGAAGCTGGCCAAAAAGCACGAACTTTTCAACGCCACCTTGGTCACGATAACTTTTTATATTAACAACCGCAGTTTTGAAATTTGGAGAATGACAGTTGGCATAGTTTTTTCAAACGGCCTTGAAGCCATTTTACTTGGTGACGAAGTGCTTAGTGTAGCAAGCGCTGACGGAACCACAGAGGACACAGTTACAAAGCTAGGGACTTTCGACCACAGCAACTACCATGGTGGTATAGTGGGCGCTGGCGAAGGCAACATGGCCATCGGCGGGATTTTGAAGTTCTCGACAAGGCAAACGCACGAAAATGGTGCAGTTATTGCCACTCACGATTTGGATGAACTTGTGAAAGCAGTGCGTGATTATGCTGCTAAAAAACTTGATGCTGACGATGATGAATGGTTGATGGAAAAGATGAACAGTGCAAGGAAAAAAGCGGCAACATTTCCTGACGAACCAGAGAGAGTAAAGTATTTTGAGGCTGAAAGGGTAAGGATTTTCCAAGAATACGATGAGGCAAAACATCAACAGATGCATAGCCCCCCAGTTCTGTTTCTGATAGCCGCTTACGACGGCATTAACAAAATAACAAGGACGTTTTCAATTAAGGGTATATCGGTTGAAGAGATTCACTTGCCCCATCACGAAATAGGCAATGGCGCTAAGGCTGCCCGATTATACTTTGCAGAAAGCCTGCAGGGAATAGAACCCAGCAATCTCACAACACCGGACTTGGCTTTCTATACGTCATGTGCGTTTATGAAATCGACTATTGAGGCAGGAGTGGGCGGAACCCCACGTATTGTCTTTGCTGGCGAAAAACAAGCCCGAAATTTAGACGCCGCAGCAGTGGCAGCCTTGACAAACGTGTGCGGTTATTATTTGGCTGGGGCTCTGACAAAAGACGAAGCCCTAAGTTTTGCCAAAACAATTGTTCAAGTGACAGGTGAAGTAAAGGACGATAATCTTATCAGAGCAGAAGTTGAAAATAGAGCAGCGGGCTTATGCGGCAAATTGAAAACTACAACTCATGACATTGTTAGCGCAACGCTTCCACTTTCTGTGGTTTATCAGAGGGTAAATCACAACCGTTCATAAATGAAAGAAGAAAAAAAGCCGGGTTCCGAAACCGGCAACCGCATTTCTTCACAGGTCCTTAAAGAGCCATTAAGCGTTCTACTTAATATACTTTATGGTTTTGGCCGGCTCTTTTGAAAACTGATCCGAGAAACTTTTCGAATAAGCTGTAACCTCTTCAAAAAATTGCCACTTTTTCGCATAACTTTCGGCAGCAGTCAGAATATTTCTTCACTCAACAAATAATTTTCAAAGAAACAAGGCATAGCTTCATTAAGATTTGAAATGGAATAAAACATGCCGCCGCGGTGGCGAAACTGGTAGCCGCGCTTGCTTCAGAAGCAAGTGACTTCACAGGTCATACGGGTTCAAGTCCCGTCCGCGGCGTGCATTCTTACTTTTAATCCCAATCCAAAAGCTTTTATACAACCAAGTCATGTTCTGTGCTGATGGCAATGGGCAAGAAATCCGGAAAAAGCAAAGCTGCAACAGCTAAAACCACAGATGCCGAATTCAAGTTCAAAACCACTGCCGAGCTTAAGGTTCCTAATGTCCTGATAGACCAGATTGTGGGCCAGGACGAGGCCGTGCAGGTCATCAGGAAGGCGTCCAAGCAGCGCAGGCACGTCCTTCTTATCGGTGACCCGGGAACGGGGAAGTCGATGATGGGAATGGCAATGGCCGAGCTCCTTCCAAGGGAAAAGCTTGTGAGCATCATGGCTTTTGCAAACCCAAATGATGAGAACCAACCGCTTATCAGGGTTGTTCCGGCCCATCAGGGCAAGGACATTGTCACCTTTGCGAAGCTCGAGGCTGGCAAGATGTCCAAGCACGTCAACCTTATCATGGTTATACTTCTGGTCGCTTCTCTGATAATGCCGTGGTGGGCTTACACTCATTATACTGCCATTAACCCCATTCTTGGCGGCATCATGTTCCTGACTTTTTCGCTGTTCGGTTTTGCCTCAATGGTTTCATTCATACTTTTCCTGAACCTGGGCAAGAGGATAAGGAACGTCATCAACGTGCCTAAGATTGTAGTCAACAATTTTGACCAGAAAACCGCGCCCTTTTATGACGCCACAGGTGCCCACGCTGGCGCGCTTCTCGGCGATGTGCTTCATGACCCATTCCAATGCATCCCAGGCAATGAACTTGTTCATCTTGCAAACGGAAAGCCTGTCAGGATGGCAGAACTTGTCGAGCCCCTGATTGGCCAGGATGGCGAGCGCACTCTGGATGAGGAGGAGCAGTTTGAAGTGCTTGGAGAGCTTAATGACAAGTTCGGGTACACTGCCACAAGGGTCACGAAGGTTTACCGCAGGCAATTTGATGGCGAGCTGGTGGCGATTGAAACGCGCCGTGGCTATCGCATTCGTGTTACTCCAAATCACCCAATTGCTGTTTTCAAGCCAACAGGGGAAATTGAATTCGTTCGCGCTGAAGCTGTGACACGGGGCATGCTAAGCATTGTGCCAGACAAGCTGCCAATTACTGCAGGGGGAAAGCTCCCAGCCGCTTTTGTGCATTTTCTTGCAGAAACGCTAAGTGACGGTAGCATCCGTGAAAGGTCTGTGGCGTTCAAAGTCAGAACAGAGTGGAAAGCCGAACAGTATCAGGAAACTATCCGTGCAGTTGGAGTTTCGCCAAAAGTTATTCGCAGAGGTAAGGACATTGAAATCTACGCTCATTCTGCAGAGCTTGTCCAGAAGCTTATTGCACTGGGAGCGAAAAAGAATGGGAAAAAGAGCATCCCCAGCATCATTTTCAGCCTGCCTAGGGAACAGATTATGGAGTTTCTTGCGCGTTACATCTCTATTGACGGTTACGTCGGCAAGCAGGGGCAGTTTGAGATTGTGTCAAAGGAAATGATTCCGGACCTTACTGCCCTGTTGCTAAAGGCTGGTGTGAGGGCTAAGGTGCGTTACCGCCCTGACCACGGCTTCGGGCTTGCCAAGGGAATTATCCAGCCGCGAGTCATTTTTGGTGATTATGAATTTGCCAAGCTGTACCGCGAACTGACAATTAATCCTGTCCATAGGAGAAACGTTGATGCCTATCTTGCTTCAGCAACAGCCCGGCACGTGAGCCAAGACGATGTTATTCCTGTAGAATTTAGCTGGCTTGAGAAGATAAGGGCAAAGGCAGGCCTTAGCCAGGAAAAAACACATCCTGCTTATTACGCTTTAAAGCCAGGGCTTCAGACTTCGCAGGCGCCAACGCGCAATCTTTTGCAGCAGATTGTTTCAAAGTTCCTTTCTGTTACAAATGACGAAGCGCTCTTTAAATTGCGTGATGTCGCTGAAGGCACTTTTGCCTATGACGAAATTGTGTCGGTAGCCAAGGAGCGGTTTGACGGCCCTGTGTACAACCTCACAACAGGCACTGGCACTTATGTTGTTTCTCAAGTGCTAACCCACAATACAGGCGGCCTCGGCACTCCCGCCCATGAAAGAGTAGTTGCGGGAATGATTCACAAGGCCCACATGGGCGTGCTGTTCATTGATGAGATTGCAATTCTTGAGCCCAGCACGCAGCAGGAGCTTCTGACTGCGCTGCAGGAAGGCCGCTACCCAATTACAGGCCAGTCCGAGCGCTCAGCTGGCGCTATGGTCAGGACAGAGCCGGTGCCGTGCAACTTTATTCTTGTGGCCGCCGGAAATGTTGAGACTGTGGCTCGCATGCACCCTGCGCTGAGGAGCAGGGTAAGGGGCTACGGCTATGAGGTTTACATGCGCAACACCATGGAGGACACTGCCGAGAACAGGATGAAGATTGCGCAGTTTGTTGCGCAGGAAGTTACCAAGGACAAGAAGATTCCGCACTTCTCTCCTGATGCTGTCAGTGAGATTATAATTGAGGCCCGCAAGCGCGCCAACAGGAAAGGGCATTTGTCGCTGCTGCTGAGGGACCTTGGCGGCATCGTGAGGGCCGCCGGCGACATTGCTGTTGAGCGCAGCGCCACGTTTGTTGACAGGCAGCACGTTCTGGATGCCAAGAGAATCGCCAGGCCGCTTGAGCAGCAGATTGCCGACAAGATAATTGAGCACCGCAAGGAGTACGATGTCATAATCACTTCCGGAAAGCATGTCGGCAGGGTCAATGGCCTTGCTGTGCTTGGCGGCGGCGCAACCTTCTCAGGCATCATCCTGCCGATAGAGGCTGAGGTTGTTCCAGGAGGCGAGGCAAGGGAGATTATTGCGACAGGCAAGCTGGGCGCAATCGCCAAAGAGGCGGTGAAGAACGTTTCTGCCATAATCAAGAAATACTTTGGCGAGGACATCAAGAGGAAGCACGACATTTATGTGCAGTTCCTGCAAACATACGAGGGCGTTGAGGGCGACTCTGCCTCAATCGCTGTTGCGACAGCCATAATCTCAGCCCTGAAAGGGGTTCCGGTCAAGCAGGAGTATGCCATGACAGGCAGCCTGTCAGTCAGGGGCGAAGTTCTTCCTGTTGGCGGGGTGTCTGCAAAGGTTGAGGCTGCTGTTGAGGCAGGCATAACAAAGGTTATCGTACCGAAGAGCAACATGAGGGACATAATCATGGACAAGTCGAGCATGGCTAGGATAACCATAATCCCAGTAGAAACAATCGTGGAAGTCCTCAGGGAAGCCCTGTACTGGAAAGGGAAAGAGTCTGTGCTGAGGAAGATTGTCAGCGCTTAAAAGAGGCTAACGACCATGTATCAATTAGACTGGTAATTTCTTGCGAAAGCAGTAAGGCCAGTGAGTGTATTAACAACATTTGCTTCACGAAGAACAGCTTCAAGCGTTGTCTTTAAAGACTGCTCAAACTGCAGGCCTCCAGTAGTCTGTGCCGGGACTTCGCCTTGGACAGCATAAACCTGGGATAGGCATCTGATTCCATAGCTAATTACGACAGAGTCAGGCAACTGGATTTCATACCGCTGCATGGCAGCATCAACTGCATCTGTTAATGTTTTTTGCCTTCTTTGTGCAATAAGTGTAAAGGTTTCCTTTTCAGGAGGAGTGCCGCTTACAAGGTCAACCAGTGCAGAAAGGTATGACCTGAGAGTTGGCTCTATCTCTGCCAATGCTCTGTCTGCATCCGTATTGGCGCCATTGCCGCTCAAATTGCCAGTCATGCCTCTTACCTTAGCAATTCATATATATAAACCTTTCTATTTTCGTAACTGCCTAGTGGCACTGCTTGTTTTCACCACGGCAATAGTAAGAAAACCTTTAATAGACGCAGGGTTCAGTAGTGTAAAATCTTACAAACACGGCTGTATAGCCAGTAAAAATGGGGTGAAAGGGACAATGGTTAGTTACGGAATGGGTCCAGCATCAGGTTATCTGCAGCAGACTGGCCAGGCATTGAGTGATCCTCTGGTCAGCATATGGCAGAGCTTTGTGAGTGTTACTCCAACCATAATCGCTGGCGTATTGGTTTTAATCTTCGGCTATATTCTGAGCTCGCTGATTGGCGCTTTGGTGCACGCTGTTCTTAACGCAGCCAAGATTGATGACCACCTCAGGAAAGCAAGGCTTGCCCATTCAATCGGGTTCCTCAGCGTTGCCAACCTTGGCGGCTCATTGATCAAGTGGTACATCTTTACGCTGTTTATCGTTGAGTCAAGCAAGCTTTTCAAGCTGGGCGTTGTTTCAGACCAGCTGAACAGGCTCGCAAGCATGCTGCCAAGCGTCTTCGCAGCAGTTGTTATAGTGCTCGGCGGACTGATTGTGGCTGACTTTGCTGCTGACAGGATGCTTCACGCCAAGAGGAAAGGCGTCAGGGTTGCCAGCTCAATCGTCAGGTGGGCAATAATCATCACAGTCATCATCACCGCACTGGGCCAGATGAGCGTTGACGTGTCATTCATAAGCAACGCGCTTCTCATCCTGGTTGCAGCAATCAGCGTAGGGCTTGCGATTGCAGTAGGCATTGGCTTTGGTAACGCCTTCAAGGACGAGTCCAAGACCATAGTCAAGCACCTGAAAAAGAACTGGTAAGTTCTTTTACCTGTTTCTTTTCTTACTTTTTCCTTTTATTGATTTTTGGTGGCCATATTTAGTGCTGCAAAAAAACAGCGGGTTTACGCAAAGTTTAAATACAAGTATAATTCTAATTATATTTGGTGATGCTTGATGGAAGCTGTTGGAAAGGCCAGGAAGTGGGGAAATTCGCTTGGTGTTGTGCTGCCTAATGAGTTCGTCAGAGATGAAAATATTGAAGAGGGTGATGAGGTTCTCATTTTAAAAAAGAAGCCAGACTTAAGAGCCTTACGAGGCATAATTAAGGGCACTAAAATGACTGGTCAGCAGTTCAAGGACGAAGCCAGAAAAAGCTGGGGTGATTAACCTGCTTTACTTCTACGACAGTTCGGTAATCTGCGAATATATGGTGAACAACCAAAACCTTTTTCCATACTTCGAAGAGCACGAAGGCGTAGTCACTCTTTTGGTTATTATGGAAACGCATTTCATTCTGCTAAAAAAGGTAAGCGAAGATGCAGCAGACAAAGCCTTAAACATGCTTTTTCCATTAATGGTTCAGCCAGATAAACAGTTGATTAAGAAAGCTATGAAGTTCAGGCTGGATAATGCGAAAATTGGCTTCTCTTACGCCGACGCGCTCGGCTACACGTACGCAAAGGAACACAACATGCCCTTTCTGACGTGCGACAACGCCTTCAGAGGGCTGCCGAACGTGGTTTTTGTGCGTTAGAGTCCGTAATAAGCCCTGAAAAGTGCCCAAAAAGCGAGAATTTAAATTCTTCCAACAATTCCCTCTTTACGAAAGGATATGCCTAACTCAGAGCGTTCAGAAACACGGTTGGAAGACCGTCTGCAAAGGATGTTCTCATCCGTTATGGAAGCATTAGTTGCAGTTGCCGGTAGCCCACCATTAAGAGAAGCAAAAAGTTATTTGGCAAGTTATTATCCTTCCCAAATTGGGAAGCTTGATCCTACTGTGGCGGAATATGTTGGATGGCTGGGAGAAATTACGCGTAGTGTCGGCATAGCTGGAGGCGGTTACGCTCTTTACGAAGCATTCCATCAGGATTTTGCTGACGCAATACCACTTGCAGTTACTTCAGCAGTTTTGTACATTGGTTCTGAAGTTGCTACAAGACTAATTAGAAGAGCAAGACGCCAGATGCTCAATGATTTAGAGAGATATGCTCCTTGACTAAATTCGGCTTCACAAACGACACAAATTGCTAATACTCTTCTTTTTACCCTTTGTTACTCCTGCGAGGGGCGAGACTACGTCTAATTTCCCTTAGTTGTGTGCACTTTCGCGACGACATAGTATTTTTTCGTCTTGGTCACCGCAAACTATTTAAAACACCAAGCCGCAAATTGGCTGCATGGAAATAGTTCTTGACAAGAAGCCAAAGTCGCCTGTCGTCATCAGCGGCTTTCCTGGCGTTGGCATGGTGGGTGCAATTGCTGCAGAGTTCCTGATTCAGCATTTGGTCACTGAGAAGATTGGCAAGGTAATCCTTGACAAGAGCCCGGCCCTTGTGGCAATCCACGAGGGCAAGCTGATTGAGCCGTTCAGCGTCTACTACAGCAAAAAGCACAACATCGCAGTAATCCATTCAATCCTTGCTGTTCCGGGAACAGAATGGCAGGCAGCCGAAGCACTCCTGAAAATCTGCGCATCATTAAAGGCAAGGGAGCTCATAAGCGTCGAGGGCGTGGCAAGCAGCGGCACTGCCGATGGGGAAGCGCAGGACCGGGGGAGCAGCGAGAGCAAAATCTTCTACTACAC
>JAHFTU010000030.1 GCA_023269295.1 Candidatus Woesearchaeota archaeon
GTGCAAACAGCCAAACGTTTAAATAGGTTTTGTGCATGCTTATGCAACATGCCTTCACAAAGCCAAGCGTCCATGACAGCCCTTGAGGAGAACAAGCTCAAGATTCTCGCAGTTGACTGCCTGAAAGCCATGAAGGAGCAGAAGACGTTCCGTGTGCTTTCCAGGGAGCTTGCCCTTCCAGCAGGCGTGCTTAACCGCTACATTCATGGCTATGTCCTGCCAAAGGCAGACCGCGCTGACAAGATTATAACTTATTTTACAAAGGGCTACCTTGGCAAGCTGCTTGATTCTGCAAAGAGCAAGGGCTCGAAGTTCATAGTCACCGCAGACCTCCTGTCGCAGCCTTTTCTCCTGAACGTCATTGCCTTCAATGTCAGGAAGATGTTTGGCACTGTTTTGGCTTCAAAGAAGGTTGATGCAGTGCTCACGGCAGCCGTTGACGGAATTCCTCTGGCAATTGCTGTTGCCAATCTTTTGAACGTAAAGGCAGTCTATGCCAAGAGGACCCAGGAGCTTGCTTTTTCCGACCATTACGTGTCCAAGGGCACTGCCGCCAAGCCCACCTCAGCGCCTTTTTACCTTCCAAAGTCCCTGCTGAAAAAGAATGATAATGTGCTCATAGTGGATGACGTAATCAGGGCAGGCACTACCTTTGATGCGCTTGTGAGCATCTGCGGCCAAGCAAGGGTTGACGTTATCGGCATCTTTGCATTGTTCATAACCGTTGATGCGTATCGTGAGCTGAAGAAAGAACATAATGTGCATCACCTTGTTCTCATTAATTAGCTTTAGCTAAATAGTGGCAAAAGATGGATTACTTTATATTTTGCTGCTGTTTCTTTTTCATCTGTTATGAAGTCCAGCAGCCTGACAGGGGCAATAAAAGCAGCAGCTTTTGGCGGCCTGATTGGGGCAGCTGTTGTAGCTGCGTGGCTTACTCCAGCCATATCGCTAACCCATCCCGGCAGCCAGGGCGGTAGCGGCAGTTCTACCACAGGATATTCTGCTAACCCGCCTAGTGTGCAATTTTCTTTTCAACCTTCTTTGTCGGGAGATGAAAGTGGGCTTGTAGATTCTGGCTTTGGCGGCAACAGCGCCAGTAGCAGCGAAGTGCCTTCACATTCCCAGCAGCCTTCTGGCAGTGACTGGGACAACCAGGTTTACAATCCAAAAAAGCCGGAAACTATTGACATTCTGCTTTCCAGTTCACAGGTTTGCAGCAGCAGCCCCCTTATGCTTGAGGCAAGGGTAACCAACGGCTGGGCGCTTTACGATATGGGATTTGTGATAACGGATAGCTCGCAGAGGACTAAATATAAAGCGGGTAATGACTCTAATTTTGCAGGGCGAAGCACATACTTCACGCTCAAGCCAGGAGAGATTCATCCTGGTAAATACGTTTTTACTGCTTCTGCCAAGCGGAAAGAGTTGAGGCAAACAGAGCTGCCTATGTCAGTCACAAAGCCGTTTGAAGTTATTGTCTGCAAGAATGGCAGCGCCCTTGAGGTTCTGCGAAGCGAGAATTACGGGATACGGGCATTGGATGGCCTGGCTGTAATTACTGCACTTGACGGGTGGAACGGGCTTCGCTACGCAAACGTCTACTTGACAACAGCGAAGGGCACGGTTGAAATCCCAGGGCTTTTCACTGACGAACTTGTCGTGAAAGTTGAAAATGGTGTGCCTTATTCTGTCCAAGCGATTGTAGAGTACGGTGGCGTTAAGGAATTTCTCTCGGCAACTTACAAGGTGCTCCGCTAAGGTTACTTTATCGCTATTATGCCCGCTTTGTTTGTGGCAGTATCATATATTGCAATGCTCATCCCCTTTATTTTTTCGTTTGTCACATCCACAAGGCTTCCAGGATTTAGCCACAGCGTTTTCCCAACCTTCTTAACGTGAGCGATATGGCTGTGGCCAGAAAATACCGCATCGTACTTCCCTGACCTTAGCGCTTTTTCAAGAAGCTGCGGCAGATGGCCGTGAGTGACAAAAATCTTCCTGCAGTCAACAGCAATTTCCATTTTTTCATCATAATATTCAATAAAATTGCCGTTGCGCTCCAGGTGCATCCTTTTATCGCCGTCGTTGTTTCCAAAAACGCCTTTTATGGGGCAGTTTAGGGCAGAAAACCTTGCGGCAGAGAACGGCGCTACCCAGTCTCCGCAGTGCACAACCAGACCAACTTTTTCCTTGTTGAAAATTTTAATTGCCTGCAGAATCCGCATGCGCTGGTCGTGAGTGTCGGAGATGACGCCGATTTTCATCTTATTTTTCCTATTTCAGAATTTAGCCCTTTTACAGCTCTCTCAGCAGCCCCAACATAATCATCCTTTCCGTATTTCTCGTAAGCGTAGCTTATTCCGCTGCTGCTGTTTATTCGGTGGATTAGGATGTTACCGTTTATTCTTCTCAGTGCAGCTGCCACTTCCTTTGCACTGCCTCCCTGTGCTCCAACTCCAGGTATTAGTAGAGGAATTTTCTTCTTGGCAGCTTCAAAGAATTTCGCTATCTTATCAAATTCAGCAATGTTTGTGGCTCCAACCACAGCCCCTAAGCCATCCTTATGCCATTCCACAACCTTGGCAGCAGCTTCCATGAATACTTCTTTCCCGTTTTTCAGCTGCGGCTGCTGCAAATCAGCTGCGCCAGGATTGGAGGTCCTCACCAAGATATAAACTCCTTTTCCACTGCCACAATAATTTATGAAAGGCGTGACGCTGTCTGAGCCCATGTAGGGGCTTACTGTGACAGCATCAGCCTTCCATATCTTAAACACCTCTTTTGAGTATGCCTCGCTGCTTTTTCCTATATCGCCCCTTTTGGCGTCAAGTATGACCGGCAGCTTCTTTTTCTTGGCAGCAGCGATTAATTCCTCCATCGCTTTTAGCCCTGGGAATCCGTATTGTGCAAAGAAGGCGTAATTCGGCTTTACAGCCCCGATTTTATCAGCAACAGCGGCCAGTATTTCTGAATAGAACTTCACAATTTTTTTCGTAACGTCTTTTTGCTGCAGCGGCATTCTCCCAATGGCAGGGTCCATGCCGAAACAAATTATGCTGCTGCTCCTCTCAGCCGCTGTTTCGAGAAGTTCAAGAAAGTTCATCTGCATTTCACGCACGTGTGGTGGTTCGCCCTCTTTATGAGTTTCTCTCCCACCTCTTCCCTTTTCATAATTTCGGTTATTACCTTCCTCACGAGCTCGTGCGGGTCTTTATCGTAGATTAGCCTTGCACCTGTTTTCTTGCTGGCGATTTTTATTATGTCATCAACGAAGTCTGCTATTCCTCCAGACCCCTGCATTATTCCCACAACCATGCCTTCATCATATGCTATTGAGAACTCATTAAGCGTCCCAACGTGGCCTCCTATGATTATCACGGCATCGCAGTTTGACACGTTAACAACATTCCTTCCCTTGAAGCCAAATCCAGTGTAAACAATCAGGTCATAAGTATCTGTAGGGAACTTGTAATGGGTAACATGCTCTCTTAAATTTTCGGCGGGCGAAACTCCCATCACAAACCCGTCAGCTTCTTTTGCTCCTTTGCTGGATTCATATGGTATGCCGTGGCATGCTCCGTTTACAAGTATGCAGTTGTGCCTTGCTATTTCCATCCCGACCTGGTATGCGAGCCTTAGCGCTTTCTTGGTGACGTTATACTCGCCCCTTTCAAGCCCCGAGCCCATCACGCCGATTCTTAGTTTCATTGCAGAAATCTTTTGGCTGTCACTAATAAATACTTTACTGTTTTGGCTGTTTTAGTAGAGTATGCCGACAACTACATATTTTATTTGGCTAAACCTGACCTTCTGCGTGTCGTTAGCCTTTGAGTTGTCGCCTTTTGCTATTGCAAACCAGCCGTTTTCGTCAATTCCCCTTTTGACAACTCTATGCACGACAAGCCCTGCAGCTTCCTCTGAGTGGTAAGCTATGATGTCACCTTCCTTTATGTCTTCAGCCCTTTCTGGCTTTATCATTAGCGTGTTACTGTTTGCGTCAAGAAGCGGCTTCATTGAGCCGGTGTCTTCGAGCTTTCCTATTGTTGCGCCTGCCAGCTTTATGACAATTGTCCCGTCGCTCATCCTTATCTGGTCCTCTGTTATCCTGTCTTTTGGCGCATCTGCAACCTTGTTAATCTCGCCATCTCTCACGGCGAAGCCTGTAATTTTAACTGCGTCAGAACCTAAATATTTGTTAAACATTAATAGTCCTGCCGTGACAGCTATTGCCAATGCCAACAACGCGATTGTTGTCTTTTTCATGCATCGTTGCATCTCAGAAGCAGTATTTAAATCTTTCTATTTTTGTCATTTAAAAGTAGTTACGTTAATGGGCATGTGCCAGTTGGCTTAGTGAGCTGTGCATTTCAAGGAGTTGGTTTCGCAGCGAATATTTCTTTTCATCCGGCAGGCTGCTTTTGCTTACCTGAACGTATGATTCCCTTATTTGGTTATAAAGGATTATTGCCATATGCGTATTGCCTCTATTTATGGCTTCTTTCAGCTCTGCAACCTTGCTTTTAAAATCTGCAAGCGTCTCGTTTTCTATGCTTGGCACGTCAGCCTCTGAGCGCTCGTTTTTGTTATGGCTGCGCTGGGCCAGTATTGCCCCGTAAAGCTTCTCGTTGTATCCGCTTAGCTCGCTTTTCAGGTTTTTTGTTTCCTGTTCTTTTCTTTCAATCCTCTGTTTAACCTCTTTTAGTGTTTCAAGTATTAGTTGTTCCGAAAGTTTTTTTTCAGCTGGTTTTTCTATTGCCAGTTCAATCCTTTTGTGAAGCTCTTTTTTGACATCTTCAAGGTCCTTTTGGTCAACTAGGGTTGATTGGGCTTTCAGCTTTACCTCGTTGACGGCATTTTTCAGCTTTTTGAATTCTTCCTGCATTGCAGCTACAGCGTCGTGGTACCTTATAAGCTCGTTTGCCTGTTTCTGGAATTGCACGTAGACGTTGCCTACCTTGTTTGCCTGGCTTTCGATGTTCGCTTCTATGTGCTGTATGCCGGTCAGGTTGTTTTTTGTTCCCTCGTTAAGCTTCATAAGCTCTTCAGTGCCATTGAACATGGCAAGCCTCTTTCTTACCTCCTTCAGCTCGTCAAGCACCTTTTGGTAGAGCACGTTGGCAGCTTCTATCTTTGCTTCAAGCACATCATACTTGGTGGTGCTTTTCCTTATCTCAGCAAGAATATTTTCTGGCTGCAGCTCTCCCACAAGCTCGGCTGCCTTGGTGGCTTTGACACCCAGTTCCGTTATCTCTTTCTCCTTTTCCAGAATAAGATTCCTAAGCTCTCCGATTTGTTCGCTTATTCTCGAAAATCGTTCAGCATCGGCTTTCCTAAGTTCGGAAAGGGCTTCTATTTTTGCACTTAGCCTTTCAACATTTGCTTCGTTGCTGCGGCTTTTGGGTTTTTCTTCCGGCTGCGGCTCTTCCTCCCGGGCTTCAGCTTCTTCTTCCTCTTTTTTCCTTCCAAAGCCAAATAGTTTCAACTTGAATTGCCTCTTTTTTACTCTGGCCTTTTTATTGCCTTGCTTCTTTTTAAAACTTTGGCTTTGCCGCAGCATTTGTGGAAAGTTTTTTATAATGCCTTGTGGCATGGCGTAGGCTGAGCTGATTTTATGGTTGCTACAGCCAGGAAAAAAGGAGGCAGGCGGCTAGCTGCTGAAGTGCCAGGCAGCGGCGGTATTCCCCGCGTAAGGACTTACATAGAGGGCCTTGATGAGCGCATGCAGGGGGGCATACCTGCTGGGAGTGTTGTGCTCGTTTCGGGCGTTAGCGGCACCATGAAGTCGTCTGTTGCCTTTAACATACTGTTTAACGAGGCGTTGAGGGGCAACAACGGCCTTTACCTGACGCTTGAGCAGAGCAGCGAGTCGTTTATAACGCATTTGAAGTCCCTCGGCTTTGCCATTGATAAGGTAGACATGGTTGTTGTGTCAAGCGTTGTTGAGCTTGATTCGAAGCTTTCAGAGCTGAAATCGGGGAAGTCAGCCATTGTTCTCGCTGACATGAGCATCCTTAGGAAAGGCGCCTCAAAAAGGGTTGACATAGGCGCCTCAAGCCTTGTCAGCATGGTCAGGAATTTTGTGATAAGGATGAAGGCGGCCAATTTCGGGATTTTTGTCCTGGATTCCCTGTCTGCCTTTTACATAATATCAAAGTTTGAAAGCCCGAGGCAGGATCTGTTCAACTTTTTCGGCTTTCTCCGGGATTCCGGCGTCACCAGCCTCCTGATTTCTGAAATGCCTCTGAAGAGGGACCGCTACGGTGATTACGAGATTGAAGAGTTTCTTGCCGATGGGGTCATCAAGCTTGATCTTGTTGAGAGGCAGCGCAAAGTCACCAGAGAGATAAGCGTTGTCAAGATGAGGGCTACCAAGTGCTCAAACGATGTCTTCAGCCTTGAGTTCGACAAGGGCAGGTTCAGGGCGCTGTACGGCGGCCAGCCGCCTTTAATCTGAACGCTGAAAAGCACTGCAAAATTGGTGAGGAAATCCTTCCTAGCCCTGAACAATGCTTTAGCAAAATATTTTCAATCTTACTTCTTTAGAACTTCTGACATGACATCATTAAGAAAGGGCTGTATCTTTTTGACGAAAAGGTGAAATCCTTCCTGAGGTTTTAAAAGCAGATGTTCTTCTTCCCCTGGCCTGATCCACGTTTTTATTTTAATCTTGTCCTTCAAATTTTGTTGATACTTCTCATATCTAAGCATGAATCGAATCTTTGAAATAATACCCTTTTTAAACGCAGTAACGTCTTTATCCAACGTTTTGGCAATCATAAACACATCAACAAAATCTCTTGCCTTTACTCCTTTTCTTGTCAAAATAGCCCTTACCTTTTCCAAAAGAATTTCTCTGATATCATACGTCATTAACTTAGGACTCACCAAAACAACGTGTGAATACAACGGAAATAAAAATTTTACTTCTTTTGCATTAACATCTCCAATTATCGGCTTTGCCGCCATCTTCTTAAAACCATACTTAAGCAGCTCCACAAAATTAACCTGAATCTTAATGAACTGCTCCCTTTGAAAGACAGATGACACGTACCACACCTTTAATGTCAGAAACTTATTGCTTCCTCCAAACTCAACATACCTGTCATTATCCTTATCCACCTTAAAATCCAAACCGTGCACTTTCGAAACATCCGCCACTAAGCTAAGCAACCTGCTTATCTCAGAAGACAAAAACTTCCTCGTCCACTTTTCGCTTTTACCACTAAACACGCCTTGATTTGTGTAGGTGAAGTCAAGATCCTCTGAGAACCTAAAATAACCAAGATAACACTTAACAAGACACGTCCCTCCTTTATACGCGAAACTGCTGCTAAAATGCCTGTCTTTTGAAAAACTGTCCAATAATGACTGCAGGATAAAGTCCTTTTCAAGCAAACTTTTGTCCTTTACTCCAGTTTTACCGGACAAATAATCAATGAATGCCATATCAATCATATCAGCTCACCCGAAAAATTTTGGACAGTTTTTGGATAATGAACGGCGTATTCCCTTAATCTATTTTTTTTACAATGATTCACTAAATACAAAACCTTGTTTCTAATCTCCTCATCCGAATAATTATTATATTTTCCAAGATAAACCATGTCCAATAACGTTTTCTCAACATCAGAATACTTAAAATCATCCCCTTTAAGACCGAACTTAAGCAGCTTCTTACTTATTTTAATAAACTTCACTTTTGTGCCCAATATGTCAATGGGCTTTGGCCTGAAAAGGGCATCTGAAATCACAGTCTCAACCGCAAAATATTCGTGCGTCAAATTATTCAACTTAACCGCCGACTCCAAACCAAAATACCAGTTTTTAACTCCTTTAATCCTGAGCGCTTCCTTAATCGCCTCAACATAGCTTATCACAATCTTCTTCATTCTTCTCTCTTCAATTGACTTAACATAGAACACGCCTCTCAAAATCCTTATTAGGTAATCATTTGACGTAAGGTACCTTATAACCACATAATAATCCAAATGCAATTCTACACAGTATTCTCTAATAGCATCTCTTGTAATAAACTTCTCAACACTTAATTCCAATTTTTTAACAACCAGCTTCAAAGTCATTTTAGCTTATATTGTCATACTAACTATAACAATATAATATGTAACAGATTTATATACTTATCGGTTTTAAGAAAAAGTTGTTGTTTATCCCTGTACTGCGCTAAACTCGCTGGTAAGCTTTTTCCTTTGCTCTTTTGGAAGGGCGTCAGCGTTTAGCGGTATTACGCATGTGAACTTCTTTGAGGCAATGGCATCTTTTATCCTTTGCAGGAGGTTGTACGCCTGGTCAAAGCCGGCATAGTTTATTATGAGCACAAGGCCGTCTATTAGTATTGCCCCTTTTTCGTTCCTGTCTACGAATTCCTTTATTTCGCTGTAGATTGCCGATACGCTTGTTGGCGAGTATGCCCCCTCTACGGGCTCTGTTGTTATGAGCTTTATTTCTGTTTTTTGCAGCTTGTACTTGTCCAGGACTGCCTGCTTGCTTTTTCGCGTGAAGCACAGGCCTGCGCCGTATTGGCCGAGGATGCCTTTCAGCATCCTGAAGCTCGCGTCTGCACCTTTTTCTTTTACTATCTGGAGCTCTCCGCTGGCAGGCTGCTTCCTTGGCATTTTGCCCTGCGCAGGCTTCTCCTCCCTTTTTTCTTTGCTTTCTATTTTTCTTCTCTCCGCTTTTGCTTTTCTGACTGCTTCTTTTATTTCCCCGATGGTCGCGAGTTTCTTCTCCCTCGCTTTCGGCTTTTTGCCAAGCTTCCCCCACATCTTCTTCATTCTCGGCTCCAGCGAGTCCACGTATACCTCTACCATGGCGAAGTTGCCGCCTGAAAGCTTTTCCTTGGCAAGCTTCAGCTCTATCTCCTCATCAAACACATCAACCTTCAGCTGCTGAAGCTGGCCCATCTGGCTTTCAAGCTCATCCAGCCTGTCGTTAAACCTGTTGTACTTGTCCAGCTCATCGTCAGATAGCCTGGTTACGTTGTGCCTGATCGGCCTGAAGCTCACAAAGTAAGCCCGGCCTTCGTTGTATTCCGCGTTCTCCACCATTCCTACCCCTACAGATGCCCTCACTATTGATGCCGAAACAGATTCCCCATACTTTTCCTTGAGCCTTTCCAGGTCTCCTTCGTCGCTTGTCCTCATCTGCACCTGGGTTGCTATGTTAGCCTTGACTTCCCCAACAAAGTCCGTGAGCACCTGCGATATCAACACCAAGCCAATTCCCCACTTCCTAAACTCGCGAGCTGCCCTTTCAAGCTGCACCAGGCCGTCGCCGGAGCCGCCAAACTTGGTCAGCAGCCTGTGGACTTCATCAAACACGAGCAGTACTTTGAGCTTGGGGCTCTCTTCGAATCCAGCCAGGAATGCTGTTCTTATCGTATTTGCCATGAAGAGGTCTATTTCTTTTGGCGTGAGCTTGTTAAGGGCAAGCACAGTTATTTTGCCTGGCTCGGCACACTCCTTTAGGTTTATTAGTTCTCTTGGCTCTGTTATTTGCTTGATATTGCCCTGGTATGCTCTTGCCTGCTTTTCGCTCATTCCGAAATCAGAATACCTTGCCAGCATGTTTTTATTCACGCATTTCCTCAAAAAGCCTGTCCACTGGGCTGACGGGTCGAACACGATTACGGCTGTGCCCTTTTCAATGGCTTCTTCTATGATGTCCTGCGCGGCAATGGTCTTGCCGCTCCCGGTAGCGCCAGCCACTATCGTGTGGGTTGTCAAGTCGTCAGTTCCGATGTAGGCCTTCGTGTTTGTTTCTGCGACTTTGCCCACAAACGCCGACCTCGAGCTCCACTTCGGCAGTTTTCCTGTTTTGACCGCTACAGCATACCTTCTTTTCTTCATTCTTGCCGTGCGGTATTTGAGCGCTGACTCCAGCATTACGGCAAGCAAGACCGAGCCAAGCAGCAGCTGCCACACCTTCACAAACAACACCTTCTTGAACAAGTACGGCTTAAGAATTTCAATAAGTGGCTTTTGCACCTTCACCTGCGCAATGGCTGTTGCGGTATGCGTTCCCTCCTTGTCAGAATAAGTTGCCGTTGCCTTCACAACATACTTGCCCAGCTCAATGTCTTTTGGTATTTTGAACAGCTTAAGGACGCTGACTGAAGTTTCAATCGCTATGGCTTCCTCCGATTTTTCTATTGTCTTGTTGCTTTCCACGCTTATGAGCTCAACAAGGAGCTGCACATCAAACCTTCCCCCTTTCTGGCCAAGGTTGTAAATGTCAACCTTCACTTTAAGGTCATCACCCGGGCTAACCACGGTGTCCAGCGGCTGCACCCTCACGTCAAGAAGCTTCTCTTTCTCCAGTATCGGCTTGACTTTTATCGTTACCGGAACAATTATTTTTTCAGCGCCGTGGCTGAGGCTTATTTCCCCGTCGTAAGAGCCTTCTTTCGCATCCGCAGGAACAAACATGTTGATTTTGAGCCCTTCTGTTTTTTTGGCTCCAATCCTTACCGAATCCTGAACATTGATGAATTGCTTGGCCTTTCCAGCCACGTCCACCTTCAGGTCCATGTCAGCATCGCCATCATTCTTCAGCGTGAGCGTCGTTGTAGTCGCCTCTCCTGCTGTCAATTCCTGGCTTAGCTTGTTAGTGTCCAGGCTCAGCCCGCTTATCCCTCCAGGCTTCTTTGCAAGCTGCTCAAGCAGCTTCTTAGTAGCCGCCTCACCACCGCCTCCTCCTCCCCCTCCGCCTCCTCCGCCACCGCCTCCTCCTCCCCCTCCGCCTCCTGAAGGCGCAGCTTTGCACGCACCCCCACTGCAGCCGAACGTGCAGCTCGAGCTGCTCCACGTTCCTGAGCCGCACGTCTGCAGGTTATCGCCGTTGCATGCTGTTCCAGCGTTAGCATATGTTACGCCATTATCAGCGCAACCCCCAGCAGGAGCGCACCACTTGTTTGAGTTGCTAAAGCCCTGCGCGCAGTTCCCAGAGGCGCAGCTGTTGTTGTTATTCCCGCACGGCTTGCCATTGTCCAAAAGCCCTCCTACTCCGTAATCGCTGAAGTTTGTAACATTAGCAAAAACATAATTCAGCGTCGTGTTAACGCCAGCATCAAGCACCCACCCCATAGTTGTCGAGTTAAGCTTTTCCCACTTGTCTTTCGAGCTGTTGTACCTGTACGTCGCCAGCGAACCCTCAGAAATGTTAGAGTCAGACAGCTCTGTTTCGTTGTAGTCAAACCTGAGGAACGCGTTTGTCACGTTTGTTGAGACATTCTGGCTAACGCTTATCTTCGCATACTTCAGGGATGTCAGGTTGAGGTCTGTTAGCGTCTTGTTTACAGTGGTTTCAGTCCCTCCTGTTACGTTCACTTCAGCATTTGTTATGGTTGCTCCTGCAATTATGCTCACAAGCACCTTTGCTTCTGAAGCATTCACTGCCGCTGTCTGGTTGACTGTTATATTCACAAAGCTGTCCGCCCTTTTCGGCGTTGTGAACGTCCTGTCCCCGCTCCTGTTCATGTTCAGCACAAGGTCAGACGAGCTCACCCTGTAGTGGTACGTGTTGCCTTGGCCCAGCCCGCCAACAAACACAAGGTGGTTCGTAACATTGGTCGCATTATTAACAACAGTCCCATAACTCGTATTAGTCCCGTACTCAACCGTGCTGTTGCTGCTCTCAGGCGTGTTCCAGAATATCACAGCCGTGCTGTTTGTAACCTCAATCGCAGTAATGTTCCCAAGGAACGGCGCGGTAGTGTCAACAGTTAAGTTCCTCGCTGCCGTGGTATTGCTGTTCCCTGCCGTGTCCCTTACCGTTACGTTGAAGAAGTGCGTTCCATCCCTGAGCCCTGTGAAGTTGTTGCTTCTAGCGGCAGCTGTTGAAACAACCGAGCTGTACAGCCCTGTTGAGTTGTAAACGTAAAACGTGATGTTTGCCTCATTCGCATCACTAGCGCTCACGTTCACAAACACCCAGTTCCTGCTAACATTCGCCCCACTGCTGTCAGTGCTTGGCCCGTAGCTTACCTGCGGAACAGCCGTGTCAATAGTAAAGTACGCCTTGCTGCTGTTGGCGCTGTCATTAATGCCATCAGAAGCATAAGCGTTGTAAGCATACACGCCATCAGAGGCGTTCATCGTCGCATTAGCACCAGCGCTTGTCGTGTTTAAAGTATCATTAATGAAATGGTAATACGTTACAGTGTCATTGTCCACATCAGCGCTGCTTACGTTTAGCGAAACAGGCAAGCTTGTAACGTACGAATTATTTGCAGGATAAATTATTATTGGCGCTGTTGGCGGAGTGTTGTTGGCGTTCACCCGCACGCTAAAGCAGCTGTCGCTTGTCGCGTTTGCATTGCCTGATGTGTCATTGAAGTGGAACCTTGCGCAAACGTTTCTTCCGGCCGCTGCTGTTATTGTCTTAGTAATGTTCACGAATCTTGAAGTCCCGCTTATGCTTACAGCTGTGTCGTTGGCAAAGCTTCCGGAATTATTAAAGCTGAAA
>JAHFTU010000093.1 GCA_023269295.1 Candidatus Woesearchaeota archaeon
CCATGCCCAGGTGCTGCAGCGCTGTTATCAGCGCCATGTGCACGTTTCCAGGGCCGGATGCAATGTTGACAGCCACTTCAATGTCTGATATTTTGCCATCCAGCGCTTTCTTAATCCTTTCAACCAGCTGGTGCGGCTGGTCAAAATCGTTAATCATTACAAACTCTGCCTTTACAGTGGGGAATTTCTGGACAAAGTTCTCCTTTCCAAAGTCGTTTGTCACAAGGAAAATGTGTGACCATGACTCTGAGGCAATCAGCTGTGCCACCTCGTTCCATGTTCCCTTTCCTGCTCCCAGGCATGCCACCAGTTCAGTCATTGGCAACTACAGGAGCGGTATTTTGCTTAAAAAGGTTGTTGCATGACCTCTTTAAAAAAGAGGTCAATCAGAAAACGAAAAAAAGAAGAAAATGGCGGAACTCGGTAGCCGCCTACACCGTACCAGCGGTTCTAAGCCATAATAGGGCATAGCTTATTAATAAACTTTTCTAAAACCGAGTTTGAAATTTTTCGGACAAATCGAAAACTTTCCAGAAAAATGGCAAAATCGTGAAAACTTTCCGCTGTTGAACATAATCCTTATTGACAATGAGTGTTTTTTCCGGAAATCTGGCAGAAGGTCATAAGAATACTATCCTTCAACGTCAATGCCACGCCGGGATGGCAGAACACAAATCGTGCAATGCACGATTGTGCACAGTCGTCTGATGACGACTTGTGCTTGGTTAATGCGCTCGCTTCAGAAGCGAGTAACCGTATACCAGCGGTTTGCGGGTTCAAACAGCCCTTTTGCTCGTTGCGACTCGCAAACCCAAGTCGTGGAAAACACGACTGGGCCCCGTCGTCGAACGACGACGTGGGAGCCCTGGGGGAAAAACTAATCGTCGTTTTGGATTGACCCTTTCCTAAAGGGTCACGCTCCCGGCGTAATTTTTTAATCAAGCATCAGAAGGTTAAGCCCTGTTTTCTCGTCAGGCTTTCTTTCAATTTTTTCCTGCAGCGGCGTGAGGAAAACTTCGCATGAAGCCCCTATAATCGCTTCCTTCAGGTGCCCGCCAAAAGCGTGCATCTCGTTGTCTGAGACAGTTGCATGCGCGTGGACCAGCGGCTTACCTTCAAGGACAGCCACATTGCCGGTTGCGCTGTCAAGCTCAAGCTCTGCCTTAATTTTCTTCCAGTGGTATTCCTTTGCTGCAAGGTCGTAGAAGCCGAGCTCAACTTCCCTTAGCGCGCCTATGACAGTGAAGGTGGCAGCGGCTATTTTTTTGCTGCTGCAGAAATCGGTTATGGACTCTATTAGTTTCTCCCCTTCAAGCAGCACAAGAACATGCGTTCCATTTAGCTCCTTATGTTTCATTTTCGTTGATACCCTGCTCCTTGGGGCGGTTGGGTAAGGTCTCCTTTTTGTTGTTCTGTTGAAATTTCTTCTGTTTTTCCGTAAAAACTGCTGGACATTTTTGAAAAGTTTGCGGAAAATCCATAGGAAGCACTGGACACTGGACACGTGCCCGGCGAAGGTATAAATAGTAACTCTCGTATTTTTTCAGTATGATTAATCGCGCTGTTGCTAAGATTAAAATTGTTGCAACTCCTGAAGTAGTTGAAACTGTCAGAGCTTATACCAAAGCGCTGCAGTTCTGCGTAAATGTTGCTTGGAATAACAAGATTAGGAACAACGTCAAACTCCACCATGTTGTTTATAGGGAGTTGAGAACTGCTTACAAGCTTCCTGCCCAGCTCGCAGTAGCTTGTATCAAGCAGGCTTGCGGTATGGTCAAAAAAGCGAAAACCAAGCCAATAGTTAAGGAGGCTCCAGTAAGATATAATTTTCCGAGAAGCGCTAACCTCAAAGGCAGCGTTTTGGCTCTTAGAACTCTCAGTGGAAGGCAAGAGTTCAGCATAAAAATCCCTGAGTGCTACAAAGAATACTTCGCTTGGAAAATTAACGAAAGCCTGCTTAGGTTGGACAAAAAAGGCAGGGCTTTCTTCCTGTTCACTTTCTCTAATGAAACTGAAGTTGTTAGCAGTGCCGCTCAGAATGTTGTTCTCGGCATAGATTTGGGCATCAAAAACATCGCAGTTACAAGAGACGGAAAATTCTTCAACTCTTCTTTGGTTAAGCAGGTTAAGCGGAGGTTCAGTTTTTTGCGTTCCAAGCTTCAGGCTAAAGGCACTCGTGCCGCTACGCGCCTCCTTGTGGAGAGTAGTGGTCGAGAAACTCGTTTTATGGCTTGGTATAACCATAACATCAGCAAAGAAATTGTTTCCGGACTCGAAGCTGGAGACACTATCGTAATGGAAAACCTCAAGGGGATAAGAAAAGTTTGGAGAGGCAGGAGAATGAACTACTGGATTGGTAACTGGAGCTTTCACCAGCTGCAGAGCTTTATCCAGTACAAAGCAGAGCGAAAAGGAATCAACGTTGTTAAGGTAAGGCCTAACTACACTTCCAAGCTCTGCTCCAAGTGCGGAGAGCTTGCCTCCCGAAACTGCGGATTTTTCAGTTGTTCCCATTGCGGTTTTTCCCTTAATGCTGATTTGAATGCTGCGCGAAACATAGCATATCTCGCTCACAACATGCTTGATGAGCGATAGGCTGCTGTAAACCAGCCGTACGTGACGTGTGATGATGCCAAAGCATCTTTATCCGGATGAGTTGAGGCTGAGCATAGTTACAAATGCCCCGCCGCTTGCGGCGAATGGGATAGTTTACTTTCGTTTCTTGATTGACCTTACTTCGGCTCATAGCCGAAGGATGTTGCCTCAGCGTATCGCTGAGGGATGTCAGCTGCTGCCGATTTGCAACATTCTTCCTAAGAAGGTCATGTGATATCAACTACCTTAAGCTCAAATATTAGGTTTTTGCCAGCCAGCGGGTGGTTCATGTCAACAGTTACTGTTTCGGCATTGGCTTCGGTTATTGTTGCGTGAATAACCTGGCCCTGGGGAGTCTTAAAGCTGAAGCCCATTCCCTTCTCAAGCTTCATTTCCTGCGGGAAAACAGTCCTTGGCACCTGCTGCTGGAGCTTCTCGTCCCTGTCGCCATATCCCTCCTGCGAAGTGACCTTTATCTTCTTTTGCTCGCCCTTTTTCATGCCAACTACGGCATCATCAAAGCCCTTTATGACTTCGCTGTTCCCGGCGACAAACGTGATTGGCGCCTTGCCTTCGGACGTGTCAAAGACAGTGCCGTCGTCAAAGCTGCCGGTGTACTCAACAGAAACCTTGCTTCCCTTTGCAACGACAGTATTGTCAGCCATTCAAAATCACCGCGGCAGTGGGAATCTGAACAATTTAAATAGTTTTGCAGTTCCACAGCGGCAGTGGCAGCAGCGGCAGTAGTATGGCCAGCCGAAAAAGTTAAATACAACTTATAGCAACGTTCTGCTATGCCGACTAGGAAAACCCCAGCAAAAGCAAGGCCTTCACAGCGGCACCAATCGAGTTCTGTTCATTCCTCATCTCAGCAGCCTCTTAAGACAAAGTGGGTAATTGTGACTGGCGGCGTTGTGTCAGGGCTTGGCAAGGGCACTGCTGCTGCTTCCATTGGCAAGCTTCTTTCAAGGAACTTCAGGATTGTCCCGATAAAGTGCGATGGCTACCTGAACGTTGACCCTGGCACAATGAACCCTTTTGAGCACGGCGAGGTCTTCGTGCTTGAGGATGGCGGCGAGGTTGATATGGACTTTGGCCATTATGAGCGCTTCCTCAACATTAACTGCAGCAAGGAGTGGAACCTTACTACCGGCAAGATTTTTGAGTCCATCATCAGGAAAGAAAGGCAGGGCTTGTTCCTTGGCAAGACCGTGCAGGTCATCCCGCACATCACCAACGAGATTAAGGCAAGGTGGCTGGAGATTGCCACAGCAGAAAAAGCTGGCGTTGTCCTTATTGAGATTGGCGGCACGATTGGCGATATTGAGAACTCGTGGTTTATTGAGGCCGCTCGCCAGTTGAAGAAGGAAGTTGGCCCTGAGAACATACTGTACGTGCACCTTAGCTATGTTCCTTACGTGAAGAGCATTGGCCAGCAGAAGACAAAGCCCGCGCAGAGGGATGTTGAGATGCTGCGCTCGCTCGGCATCATTCCTGACATAATAATAGGCAGAAGCGAGGAAGAGCTCACTAAAGAGTCAAAGCAGAAGATTTCGCTGTTCTGCGACGTCGCTGAGGAAGCTGTTATTTCAGGCAAGGACATCGAGACCATTTACGAGGTTCCCATAATGTTTGAGGAGCAGGGCATGCTCTCACTTCTTGCAAAGCGTTTCAGCTTCAGCCCGCAGAAGGACCTGACAGAATGGAGGAGGCTGATTTCAAGCATCAAGGCGCCAAAGTACAGGGTGAAGGTTGCTATTTGCGGGAAGTACACAGCTCTCAACGATTCCTATGCAAGCTTAATAGAGGCAATCAGGCACGCCGGCGCAAACCTTAACTGCGGCGTTGACATCAGCTTTATTGAAACTACTGACATTGAGGACGGGAAGGTAACTGTTGACTCTGCCCTGCACAGCATGGACGCGATTATCGTGCCCATCGGCTTCGGCTCTAGGGGCGTTGAAGGAAAAATTGCATCCATAAGGTACGCAAGGGAAAAGCGAGTTCCTTTCCTCGGGCTTTGCTTTGGCCTCCAGCTTGCGGTTGTTGAGTTTGCGAGGAATGTCTGCGGCCTCAGGGATGCCAACAGCACCGAGGTAAACCCGAAAACCTCAAATCCTCTCATTATGATTCTTCCGGAGCAGAAAAAAGTAAAGGAGCTTGGCGGCACAATGCGTCT
>JAHFTU010000031.1 GCA_023269295.1 Candidatus Woesearchaeota archaeon
CTATTTCTTATATTCGGATTAAGGCTATCACTAAAGGGTCTCTCAGCTTCGTGAGCAGCAAAAGTAAACACACCGGTTGGGGTAAAGTCTCCTCTTATAACAAGGGAATAGTCGTACTTGCCGGTTTTTCGATTAAGTGCGTCCCATGCAAAGCCAAGGTATGTTGCTTTCATGTTAGCTTTCACGTCAGCTGTATAAGGCAGCTTGTCAATATACGCGTCAAAGTCCTTCTTTACAAGAGGCAAAATGCTGATTCTGTCCTGCTGCAGGGTTCTTCCAGTAAACAAAAAGTACCCGGCATCAAGCGCGTCCGTGATTTTTGCAGCGTATCCTTTGTAGTCATTACCATCGGCATCGAGTGTATCATCGTTCGCCCTCAATATTTCCTCCAACCCGCCAAGTTTCTGCTTGAGCTGCTCGTCCGTGAAGCCAACGATTGGCGTCGCAGTTGGTGTCGGTGTTACTGTTGGCGTTGGCGGTCTAGGCGTCACAGTCGGTGGCTGCAGTGGTGGAGTGGCTGTTGGTGTAGGTGTTGGTGTGTTTTTGTACTGCGGGGTTGGTGTGTCTTCAGGCCTTCTAGGAGTAGGAGTTGCTGCTACTGTTGCTGTGGCTGCGGGCGGTGTGCTTGTTGTTGGGGTAACAGTAGGAGCAGCACTGCCGCTACAGGCTATCAGGTTAAGCGTAAGGTAAGCCGCAGTGCCGAATAATGCAACGGGCTTTGCAACTTTCCGCAGCGTGCTTTCAAGGTTCATTAGCTTTCTTTACCGTATTTTGGGCTTTAAAAACCTTTCGGTTTTGTTGCTATGATGTGGTGGTGACAGTTTTTGTTCCGGGTTAAAAACAGGCATCCAAGTCGCCGTGAGCGCTTAAAAAGAACAAGTCCCAATACAGCGCCCATCTAATGAGAGGGGCATCGCCATACCTGTCCCTGATGCCGTACACGCCATATTCTTTTATGAGGCTTTTAATCTTTTCCTTCGTGTTCCTGATTGACTCAGCCACAGTCAAGCCGGCTGCTAAACTCAAAACCGTAGTTGCATAAACCTGAACAAACGGTTTAATGTTCTTGTCCTTACCAGGCGCTGCAGTCCGTGTTGGGTCTACAATAATCATAAAATTTGCCCCGTAACCCACGTAACAAGCGGCCTGACCCGCATTTACGGCAAGCTGACCTAACCCCTCCAGGGAATCGCACGCAACAGCGTACACTATCCTTGATGCGAGAATGCGAACATTCTGCCCATCAAGCACTATTTCATCAGCAGCGCCGTAAATTGCATCTTTCGTCCCGTGCCCGTTTAGCACCACCAGCCCCGGACTGCCTTTCTTCACAGCTTTCTCAAAATCGCTTCGCAATACCCCTTTGCCAGCCAAGTCTATTATCGCGTGCTCATCCGCAAATTTCAGGCTACCTACCAGCTGGCCTGAAATGTAATGCAAGTACTCCGTTGGCAAATCGTAACAGGGACGAGTGAACAGAATTGTTTTCCTCACTTCAAATCTCCCCATTAGTGAGCATTCTTAAAAAAGAGAACTGAACCTCCACTATTTTTTTCCCAAGAGCCGAGTCTTTCTCAACCTCCTCAATAAGCTCCCTGACCGTAATGGGCCTATCCCTGCCCATAAGCATTATCTTAGCATCCTTGTTCAGCGTCTCAAGCCTGGCAAGCACTATGGCTTTAATTTCCTGCCTTGAACTCTCTCGGAGAACAACCGTATTTTTCATAGCAAACCCACTTCGTGCAATTTTTTAATAACCTTACGACCTAGTTCCGTATTTGCCTTTATCTCGTCATACGCGCGATTCCACGCATAAGTCCTGTCTTCAATAACAACGATTGGCTGGCTTCTTTCGTCCTCCAGCACATTAGCATAAGCTTTTAAAAACTTTGCTTTAAGCGCATCGTACCCTGCTTCACCCATCAAAACCACAATCCTGAAAAGCTTTTGAATTATTTAAAGCTATTTCTAACAACCTTTTTTCCACTGGCCCCCAAAAAACATGGCATGCCCTGAATTTTTAGCCCTGCGCCAGCTCGCTTGGCGGCTTATTTCGGTATGCACAGCAGCGTGTTTCCTGTGCTGCCGGGCGTGGCTCCTGGTGTTTTTGGCGCAATTCCAATCCCTGCTGGTTTAGCTACAGGTCCGATTTCTTTTTTATTTTTTTCTTCTTCCTTGATTATGCCGCGCTTTTTAAGCTTGTCAATCCTAGGGGCAATCTCATCCTTCGCAATCCTCCTCTTCTCAGTCCTGTCATTCGTATTCTCAGCCCTTTTCTCAGCATCATCAACCTCGTTGACCAGCTTGCAGTTATCGTCGCTTTGGCCCTTGCAGCCTTGCACAAGGGCGGCTATTGCAGGTTCTTCTTGCACGGTCTTGTCAAGCCTTGTGAAGCAGTTGCCGTTGTTGACGCAGCTGTTGATGCTTGCGCACGCCGCAGAGTCAGCCGCGTCTGTCGCGCATACTCCCCCTTCACACTCCCTGAACCTCATGAACTCGCCAAGGTCATCGCCAACGCACCCTGCCTGGCCAAGCTTTGCGAATCCGCCGAAAGCCCTTGTCTCACCAGATTTGGCCCAGACAAATCCTTTGCTTTCGCAACACACCTGGCTCTTATCAGGGTCGCTTACGCCTTGGCACGGGTCAGTACTTGGTACGCAGTCACCACAGTACTTACCACAGCTATCTGTGTTGCCGCAGCCCAAGGCAGAGCAAGAAACCTGGGGAGTGCATCCCGGCGGTGGAAGGCAATTGCCACAGTACGTTCCACAGCTGTCTGCAACGCCGCATCCAAGGCTTGAGCACGGAATTGCTGGAACGCACGGGCCTGGTCCTGGGCAAGTCCCACAATCTTTTTGGCAAGAACCACATGTCTCTCCACCATTGCAGGAGCCATCACCGCAAACCAGACCAGCAATAATCTCTATAGGGCATGTATTGGAGCAAGTTTCTCCGCAGTCCACGCCTTCCTCACCAGCATCAGTTACTCCGTTGTAGCAGTGGAACGTGCACGGCACGCCATCCGCAGATGTTGTTGTCTGGGCTGGGATTGGGCACGTTGCATCGGAAGAAGTGCATGTCCTTGAGCAAACGTTGCCCGGCTGCGGCTCGCTCCAAGGAGAACAACTCACGGCCTTATCACAGTCAGGCACGCACTGAGGAATGCCATCAACTGAGGCGCAGAACTCCTTTGAACTGCAAGGAGTTGTTGACTTGATTTCGTTTTTTGTTTCTTTTCCGCTGGAGTCAGTGCAGACGTTTCTCGTCACGACAGAATTACCGCTACACTCAGTTGTATCTACGCATTTTCCACACTTTGATTGAGTTGAATCTTCACTACAAGGTATTGGTAGTTTCGGACATTTCTGCACGTGCCACTTGCAGTCCACTCCACAATCAGTTTGTAGTAGTTGCGGCGTATCGTAGCCTGGGCAGGTTGTGAGGTCAGATCCTCCCCAGCCAACGCCCACTTTGCCTCCTGCGTCGCAGTCCTCTGTTGGCGGCTCCCAGATGTTGTTCCCGCAGGTTGAGCACTTTTGGTCGTAGATGAACTTGGAGCAGTCCTGTGAGCACGTATAGTGCCTGCTCAAAAATCCAGAGGGGCAGTCTATTCCTTCTGTCGCCCACACGCCGTTCTTCGCTCCCCAGTCACACACCTCGCCCCCTTCGGTTTTCCCGTTGCCGCAGGCAGGGCACGTTGCTGGGCTGTATTGCCAGTGGCAGTTGCTGCCGCAGGACTTGTACCTTACAGAGCCGTCAGGGCAGCTGTCTGACTGGTAAGGGCCGTTAAGTGCTGTGTCGCAGTCTTCACCGGAGCTGACCACGCCGTCACCGCAGTAGCTGTTTTTTACACACCCCGCAGCAATGCCAGCCGGAGGAGACGAAGGAGGCGATGTGGCTTGCTGTTTTGGAACGCACTTGGTAAACCATAATGCCCCGCAGTTGGCTCCATTATTCTCACATCCGTCGCTGCACGTGCAGAGTGGCTTGTCGCAGGTTATTACTTTCAAAAATTTCCCCTCGCAGTTTTTTTCCTCGTAGCACGCTTGCGCTTTCACGCTGGCTGAGCTGGCAGCGAAAGCAACTGCAAGCAACAGCAGGAAAGCCACTCCAAAGGCTAACAAGCTTTTCGAGCTGCCTTCTTTTCCCATCTTGGCTCGCGCTTCAACATTCGCCATGCTTAAATTGTAGGTTTTCATGCTGCTTCTCCATACACGGACGCCGGGCAGTAGTATCCTGATGGGCATCCTTTGGTTGTGCAATCATTCTTTACACACTTGCCTGACAGGCATTGTTCGCCAGCCCCGCAGGGATTTGAGACTGCGTTACATTTACCCGTCGGGCAGTCATAGCTCCATTGGATGACGTTGTTGCCTGAACATTCCTTTGGCTTCTGGTTGCATTGGTCCATTGGGAGAAGGCAGCTTGACGGAACTGGAATTGGCTTGGCGCACGCGGTTGTGGTGGAGCATGACGTGTCGTCAACTGTGCTGTCATAGGTTGCTGTTCCGAGGCTGTTGCATGTTTTAACAGTTGCCAGCTTGCATCCTGTGCAGCTCTTGCTGAGTTCCTTGTCTGGCGTGCATATTTTAGGCAGTGGTGGAGTGGGCGTCGGTATTACGCAGCCGTTTGTGCAGGATAAATCAAGCTGGCTAGTAAGGTCGGAAGTTGCTGTGCCGTACGAGTTGCACATTGTGACAGTGGCAGTTTTGCAGCCGCTGCAGCTACTGCTCACTTTTTGGTCTGCGGTGCAGATTTTTGGCTGGCATTCAGGGTCGCCGGCTGATGTGTAGCCTGCGCAGCAGTCAGGCGGAGACTGCGATGAACAGACGCAGTCACGGTAGCAGTTTGTTGGAGGAGGAGCGTCACCGCCTGACCCTCCTGACCCAGTAGTTCCTGTGGGGCACTTGAGCTCGTAAGTTATGTCTCCGGGCACAGTTTCTGTCTTGCAGTTGGGATCGCACTTGTATTCCTGCTTGTCAACCCAGTTCTTAACTGTTTTTGTGTCATAGACTGCATCTTTCCAGCAGGAATATGTGGACGTTTGATAATAACCTGACACCCATTCGCAGTCCTGTGATGGGCAGACTGTGGAAGTGGATGTTGTGCAGGTTTGGCCGCTGACCCAGCAATCCCATGGCCAATCATTGTCACATTGCCAATTGTTGGAGCAGCTTTGCGAACTTACATCATAGCATGAAGGGGTGTAGCAGTCATTGTAGCCTGGCACCCAAGTCTCTTTTGAGCAGGTGTCCCAGTAGCCAGCTGATACGAGCACTGACTGGGTTGTGTCTTGCGGGACGCATGCTGTGCAGGTTGTCTTCCAGCCGCATATTGGGTCGCCGCAGACCTGCTTTGTTGTGTCCGGTGCTTGTTTCTTGACAAGGGTGCAGGCGGATGTTCCGCCGTCGCCTGTCTGCATGACAGCAGAGGCAATTGTGCTGCTGAGAAGTACGGCAATTGCTGAAGCTATTGCCAATATGAGCGTTGCTAAGTAAAAGCGCGGCACCTTTTTTTTATCCATCTTTATCATGCTTTTTTGCTTTGCTGAAGCTGTGAATTGTGAAAAATTAACTTAAGGGGCAATTGCCAAAAATCATCTTGAGCCTGTTACGGCGAGGCTGATTGCGTTTCCTGTTTCCGGGTCAAGGGTCAGCGCGATGGTGACTGGCTCGCCGGCTTTAAGGAGCTTGGCATCAACTGTTGTCCTGCCGGTTGCAGTGCTTACGAAGTAGTTTGTCACCCTTGCTTTCGGGACTGCAAGGTTTCTGCCGGCCTTGCTTATGACCACGTTGTCTCCTGTTGTGCTGACAAGCTGCCCTGTGAGGAACTGCGTGAATGTTTGCGCCTGGAAGAATTCAGGGTATTGGGTTTTGCTTATGGCGCCGGCCCCGGCCCATGATGGCAGGCTGCCTGCTGCTGTTTTTGCGGCCTTCCCACCGCCGCCAAACGTGGCAGCGTAGTAGCCGATGACAAATCCCCCCACAAGAACTATTAAAACTATTGGTAATAGCATCTTCTGCTCCATTTTTTCAGCCTCTTTTTTATTTTTTACTAGCTATTGCACTTCCCAGCTTTTTTATTTACTCCTATATAAAGCTTTTTGTGGCTTTCTGAAGTTGTCGGGATGTTTATGCCGCTGCTAAACAATTCTCCATTTCTTTTAATAATTCCCAAATGTATATCGCTGATTGCCGCTTGCCTTTGCCCCCTTGCAGCCCTACCACAAAACCCTTACATTTGTATTTGTCTGCGAAGAACTTTAGGGCTGCAGATGCATCAAAATGATATTTTGCTTCTATAGCATACATAACTTTTTCTGGCAGGATAAAGTCTACCTCCTGTTTGTTTGTCGTTCTCCAAAAATTAATCCTCTTTCCTGCTTTCATCAATTCAAGGAACACAAATGTTTCAAAAACATTTCCATGAATAATTTTTGGGAACTCTTTCAGCCATAATAAATGCATCATCCCAGTATCCAAAAAGAACACTTTTGGGTTTTTTGATAACTCGCTCCTTAGATTCTTATGAAAAGGCGCAATCCTTTTTATTATAAAAGTATTCTCAAGCAAATCCAGATATTCCATGGCTGTTTCCCTGTTCATGCCAATTGTATTAGCCAGCTCTGATATATTCAAGAGCTGTGCTGATTGCGATGCCAGGAGCTCCACTAATTTGTTAAACAGGGAAATATTCCTTATGTTGCCTATGTCTCTTATGTCCTTTCTTATATAGGTGTTTATTATTTGAGATAAGTATGTTAATTTTTTTTCTTCTGAATTTTCCAACACTATCTTAGGGTAACCTCCGTATTTAATTAGCTCCTCAGCAAGAATAATTAATTCTTTGTTTATAAGTTCGGTGTTGCTTTCGGACAGCTTGTAATTTCGACCCTTAAAGATTAAAAACTCTTCAAAACTTAAAGGGTACAATTCAAAATTCACTGTTCTGCCTACAAGGCTTTGCTTAAATTTTCTCTTCATTTCAAAAGTAGATGAGCCAGAAACCAATAGTTTAACATTAGGATAATGGTCACAACATATTTTTATAAACTTCGTGGGCTCTTCTAAATATTGGATTTCATCTATTAGCAAATAAATCTTTTTTTCTCCGTCTGCCCCTTTTTGTAAGAGATAGTTATAAACAATTTCTACCCCTTCATTGCACAGATCTAATAAATTTTGCAGCTCTAAGTCAAAATAAAACACATTCTCTTTAATGTGGTGCTCCACCAGGTATTTCATTAGAGTAGTTTTTCCAACCTGCCTTGCACCATATATTACTATCGCTTCCTTAGAATTAAGATATTTGAGTATATCTTCTACAATCTTTCTCTTATATTTCTTTTCTACCATGTTATACAAAATATTATGTTTTTTGTATAGTATAATATACAATTACTATATAAATCTTTCGTTTTTGCAAAGGACATAATTTCTAGTTAGTTATAATTAACCTATTATTCTATTTTATGTTATTTATAACCTTCAACACTCAACAGTTAGCCCGAATTTTACTGTAGCTTTCACACAACATTTATAAGTCCAGTTTGCACTCTTCCCTTTCATTGCAGCCCGGCAGCTGGGCGATGGGAAGTTTGGGTGGTGCTTGATGAGTCCTGAGAAAGATATTGTGAATTTGTGGCTTAACCGGCAGGGTTTTTTCACGGTTTCTGACATCAATGCAAATAACAGGGTTGTTGACATTATTGCAATAAGGCAGCGGAACCAGCCGACTGTGCAGCACGTTGAGCTTCACTGCTCTGTTTCTTCCCCCGTATCTGTTGTCAGCGATAAGGAAAAGGCCGACCTGCTGAGGAAGTTCAACGATGCAAATGTCGTTGCGGCGGTGGGAAGGACTATGAAGAGCTACCTTGGCCATGAGGCTGAGTACGAGAAGGTCCTTGTCACGACTGCCCATGTCACCCTCCCGGGGATAACCGTGCTCCGCTTTCAGGAAGTCGTGCGGGAGGTTGTGAGCCAGCTCGACAGGCAGAATTACCGCAGCCCGATAATCAGGGCCTTGCAGCTTGTCAAGTTTGTCCTCATGTCCAACCCTGCAACCATCGCTTCCCTTGTCACGAAGGATGACAGCAACAAGCCGCTGACTTACCACAACAAGGAGCAGCTTCTCAAGCAGCTGCTTCAGCAGGAAGTTGCCTTGAAGCTTTTTGGCAAGAAGGGCAACGAGCAGCTAATCATCAATATCTTAAAAAATTCCACATTGAGGCAGCCGGAGAAGCTGGCTGCTGCCTTGGAAACAATCCTCACAAAACGGACAGCAACAAGGTTCCTGAACGTCTTGCTGCAGCAGAAGGAAGTCAAGACAGCAATTGAGGAAGAAATCTCCAAGGACCAGAAGCTGGTCAGGTTCTTGGAGGCTTAGACTTCGCCTGGGGGTTGCACACCAAGGTACGCAAGCGTTTCAGCAATGGTCTTTTCTAAGGGTCCGACGAGTTGTTCTTGGTACCTTTTTGAATAATTTTCGCGCAGCTTAGCAGCTACTGCGTTTACAGCGTCTGCAATCGTGTTATAGTCGCCAATTGGCGCAACTGTTGCCCATACGGCTCGTTCCAGTTGCCTCTTTCTCGGATTTTTTATTCTGGCAGAGGGCTTGGCAGTCAGGCCTGTCACCAGCTCGTTAACCTCCACGTAGAAGCCATCTTTGCTGTCATCAACATCAACGAACGCATACTTATTATTCCCTATTTTGTATCCGTACCCATCCACGCTTTCCGGACTGTTGGGGCCCTGCGCATTGTATTCTTCCCTAGTGCCTGGAAACAAGTCATCCCAATTTACCATAACCAGTATTATCCTATGTACTGCTTCATATAAATATTTTTTGAATTCCAGAAATTCAGGGGCAACGCTTAAATACGCCCCACAACCTTCTTAGGAAGAAGGTTGATCAAGAAACTACTCTGAGTGATGATTGAAATGCCAGAGAAGAAGAAAACCGTGCTGCTGGACACCAATTTTCTACTGATACCTGCGCAGTTCAAGGTTGATATCTTTGCTGAGCTGCAGCGGCTGTGCGACTTTAATTATGAAGTAGCCGTTTTGGCTGCTACGGTGGATGAATTAAGTGGGATAATAAGTAGCAAAGCTGTGTCTGCAAAGGACAGGCGGGCTGCCAGGCTTGGCTTGCAGCTTATAAAGGCGAAGGCGGTAAATGTCGTCAAGGCAGATAGAAAAGTTTTTAAAAGCACTGATAAAGCCATCCTTGGCTTTGCAATGCAAGGCAAGGGCAGCGTCGTGGTGGCAACACAGGACAGGCTTCTAAGGGAAAAGCTAAAGTCAGCTGGCGTTGCTGTCATCATGATGAGAGAGAAGCAGTATCTTACCCTTGCTTCGTCTTAGAGACGAAGGATGTTGCCTATCCGGCAACATTCTTTAGAAAAGAAGGTTAATCAAGAAAATTGTTCAGGTGATAAAATGTTTTACAAAGTTCACGTGCGGGACCATGTCAGGGTTACGCCTAACCTTTTTGGATTGCCTACAGAGGAGTCAATCCTTACCATGATAAAGAAGGGCTACGAGGGCTACATTTCAAAGGACCTGGGAATAGTCCTGGGCGTGTCCGGCCTCAGCGAATCAAGGGAGGGCGTAATCATCCCGGGCGATGGCGCTGCTTATTACGACTGCGATTTTGAGCTTCTCACGTTCAAGCCAGAGCTTCAGGAGGTCTTGCTGGGCAGGATTAAGGACATTGCTGACTTCGGCGCGTTCATCAATGTTGGCGTGGTTGACGGCATGATTCACATAAGCCAGACCATGGATGATTTCGTAAGCTTCGGGAGCGACAAGGTGCTTCTCGGCAAGGAGAGCAAGCGCTCGCTGAAGGTCGCTGACAAGTGCAAGGCAAGGATAATTGCTGTAAGCTTCAAAGACATTGCCAACCCGAAGATTGGGCTTACGATGAGGCAGCAGGGCCTCGGCAAGCTCGAGTGGATTGAGGAAGACGCCGCAAAGGCAGGCACGAAAGAAGAGAAAGGAGAAAAGGGCGAGGAAAAAGCCTCTGCAAAGAAAGAAGGGAAGCAAGGCAAGGAACACAAGGAAAAAGCAGGGAAGAAGGAAAAGAAGTAATGGTGATTAAAAAATGAAGAGAGTTTGCAAGCAGGACAGGATTTTCGTGGAAGAGGGCAACTGCCCAATCTGCCACAATACAGATTTTGCCACAACATGGCAGGGCAGGCTTAGCGTGATTGACGCTGAGAAGTCTTTCATAGCCAAGAAGTGCGCCGCTCCCAGGGAAGGCGACTATGCGATAAAAATAAGGTAAGCGATTCCTATGGCTTTTAACGTTGAAATCACTGAAAAAATTGAGCAGCCCCTGATGTCAAGGACATTGCTGAAGGGCTTTGTCACTTACGAAGCTGCCCCGCCAAGCTTTGTCGAGCTGAAAAAGCACCTTGCCTCCTCCATGAAAGCCGACGAGGCGCTGGTTGTAGTGCAAAGCCTGCGCTCGCTCTTCGGCACCAGGAAATCCGGGCTGGAAGTTCATGTTTACAAGCAGAAGGCAGCTGTGGAAACATTTGAATCCAAAGTCATTGAGGCCAGGAACAAGCCCCGTGTTAAGAAGGCGGCTGTTACGCCATCAACCTAATTTTAAAGTGTGATTCTTATGGCAAAAAAGCAGAAGAAGGCAAGGAAGCCGATGCAGATATGGAAAGTTTACGAATCCAAGGGCGGCACGCTGTCAAGGAAAACCGGCTCGTGCCCAAAGTGCGGCCCCGGCGTTTTCCTCGGGAAGCACAAGGACAGGAAAAGCTGTGGAAAATGCGGTTATACTGAGATGACGGCAAAGAAGTAAGCGCTCATCACTCATATTTCTTTTCTTATATCGTTGGAATTAAATAAATATTTCACGAAGTAGGATTAGCTACTGGGAAGGTTGTACCTGATATTACTTCACCTGCTTTTTGACACTGACAAAGTAATCCGCCACTCTTTTGGTCATAACCAAAGTAATAGCTATCAGTTTCTTTATACTGAATGCAATAGTCAGTGCATTGTTTATCTTTAGCAGAATGTGCTATTTCTGTCCAAGAACCAAATTGAAATACTGCAAAGAATATAATACTCATAACTGCTTGAAAAATAATCCAGCCATATACAGTTTTATTTGAACTCGCAGATTTTTTAGGTATCTTTGCATTTATTGCATAAGTATTCTTAACTCTGCGGGATAAAATAAAGTAGGTTATCATTATAATATCCCAAATAAGACCTATAAACGATAAAGCAACATACACTTGATCAGTTCCTGATATAAACCAATTTACGACTATGACCAAAATATCAAATAGAAGAACACCGACCACTAACCATCTTGCTTTAGTTTTTACCTTCCAAAGATAATAAGCCGCGACAACGGATGCAACTCCTGTTGCTAAATCTAAAATTTCAGTGAATACAAAAGACAAGGATAACGATAATGAATGATAATATACAATTATTTGAAATATATTACTAATAATTCTCAGAATTACTGCAAAACCCGAAATAGTCAATAATCCTATGAAAAATAAAAGCCAACCTGCAACTCCAATACGCTTCTCATCTGCTTCACTTATGGCAATCTTCTCAGATTTATTAATCTGATAAATCATGAATATGGTAAGAAACAAACCAAACCCCGCAAAAGGAGTAGGTGAACTTGAGCTCGTAGATTGAGCTGAAACAGAAGAAGCGAGCAAGATTAAAATTGTGATCCCTGATATTAAATAAATAAAACTTTTCTTGTAATCTCGATACGAAACCATTTCTAAGATATTTCGAATTAAGATATATAAATGTTTTTAAAAGGGTTTGCGCTTTTACTTGTCTGTACGCTCCATCCACAGTTAGTCATTAGAAATGTCCCCTATCAACGTTAGCCACTAAAAACTATTGAACTTATCAACAATTTTTTAAATAATCAACAACTGTCACGGCTGCAATGATAATTGAAGAATCTGACTTGGAAGACTGGAAAAAGGCAGGCAGGGTTTCTGCCATTGCCCTGGACTACGGCAAAAAGCTGATTAGGAAAGGTGCGCTGCTCCTTGAAGTTTGCGAGGCTGTTGACGCGAAAATCTTCCAGCTGGGCGCAAAGCCATCTTTCCCATCGCAGATTTCTGTTGACCACATCGCTGCGCACTACTGCCCGGCTGCCGATGACAGCACGATTCTGGAAGCGCAGGTGTGCAAGCTTGATGTTGGCGCCTGCTTTAACGGCGCAATGGGCGACAACGC
>JAHFTU010000094.1 GCA_023269295.1 Candidatus Woesearchaeota archaeon
CTGCTCGGAAAGCGTTTCAATGTATTTTTTCTGCTCGGCAAAGCTTGTTGCCTTGAGGAGCATTATCCTTTCCATGGCTTTCCTGGCTTCCTTTTCATCCCCTGTCAGCTGCTGCAGCCTTTCAGTTGAAAACCCGCCTTCAGTGTCAATAAAAACTACTTTTTTGTCCCTGTTCTCCTTTGCCAGGGCTGCTGCCACCGCAGCGAGGAGGCAGGTTGTTGTCTTGCCTGAGCCCGGCGGCCCGTAGAGGGTGGTTATTACGTCACTTTCATAGCCCCCTTCGAGCAGCCTGTCAAGCAACTCACTGCCGGTTGAAACCTTTGCCATGAAGGAAGCTGTTCTTTTGCCTTATTTAAAGGATACGGAAACATAGCGCATGGAAACCCCGTACGAAACGTTTTTAAATTGTCGTCTAAGCCATTTAATGGTTGGGAAATGGCAGAAACAGCATTGGAAGAAATCAGGCAGGCTGAGAGGGAAGCTGATAAGCTTATTCAGGATGCTGCCCGCAGGAAGGATGCCATAATCAGTGAGGCGCGGGCAAAGGCTGCCAGGTTCCTGAAGGACCGCGAGGAAGAGCTCGCGAAAAATAAGGCAGAATCGCTGGAAGGCCTGAAGGAAAAGCTTCTTGCAACCAGAAGCAAGGTGCTGGCTGAAGGCGCTGACAAGATTAAAGCTTTAAGAAAGTCTGGCGAAAAGAAGACCGGCGAGGCTGCCGAGCTTGTGCTTGAGGCATTTGAAAGTGAGATTTCAAAATTGTGATAGTGTGATTGCATATGTTTGCCCCTGAACGCATGATGAAGGTAACGGTGATCGGGCCGCAGAGCGTGATGGACAAGGCAGTCAAAGAGCTTCACAGGCTCAAGGCCGTGCATATCACCGACCACCAGAAGGGCGAGCTTGACATAGGAAGCCCCTTTCAGAGGGCAGACAGGCTTTCCGAGCTTCTCGTTACAGCCAAGGCTATTTCCTCGGCAATCGGGATTTCCGGCAAGAAGGAGCTTTCAAATGGCTTTCGCGCTGTTGGCGTGAAGAGCCTCGCTGAGCTTGGAAAGGCGATGGAGAAGCTTAAAATCACAGTCAATGGGATTTTGACAGGCAATAAAGCGGCTGAGGATGGGCTTAAAAAAATAAGCCTGAAGGAGTACCAGCTTGCTTGCATCCAGAAGCTCGGGCTGGCTCCTGATGCTTTTTCTGATTACAAATCACTTTCCTCTTTTTTCGGGGAAGTAAAGGATGCCAAGAAGCTGAGAGAATCTCTCCTTGCGGTGACTGACAAGTTTGAGCTTTTCTCAGCAGAGGAAAAAGATAGCTATCTTGTCGCTTTATTCATTGAGTCTGGGAAAAAGAGCTCGGCAGCTGACCTGCTTGTGAGTGCAGGATTTTCAGAGATTCCCCTAAATGAAGTCAAGGGCATGGCTGGCTCTGTTGTGGTTGCTCTGGAAGCGGTCGCAAAGAGGAAGGAGAGGCTGCAAAAGCAGATTGAAGCAAACAGCACAGCCATTGCTAGGTTAGGTGCAAAGTGGAATGATTTCCTGCTTTTGAGCGAGCAGCTTATTGCTGGCGAGCTTGAGAAGGCCCAGGCGCCATTGAAGTTTGCCGTCACAAAAAACGCTTTTGTAGTCCATGGCTGGGTTCCGGGAAGCGCGCTTGTGAATCTGGAATCAAACTTGGGCAAGGTAACCAGCGAGAGGATTTTTGTGGAGGCAGAATCGCCTCATCACGGTGAGGCGGTGCCTGTGAAGCTTGACAATCCAAAACTAGCAAGGCCATTTGAGTTTTTCATGAGCCTTTATGCCCTGCCAAAGTATGACGAGATTGACCCAACGCTCTTCATGTTCATAACTTTCCCCCTCTTCTTTGGGCTGATTTTGGGTGATGTCGGCTATGGCCTTGTCACGTTTTTCCTGCTGCTCTGGCTCAAGGAAAAGATGCCGGGAACTGCAAAGCTTGTCAACGTGGTTGTTCCGGCAGCACTGTCTTCTATTGTTTTCGGGTTCATGTTCGGGGAAGTTTTTGGCTTTGAGGGCGCATTTGGCGTTAAATTTCCGCATTTGATAAGCAGGGTGGTGGAGATTGACAAAATGCTTTTGATAGCTGTCGCGATTGGCCTGCTGCACATCAACATCGGCTTTGCGCTTGGCTTCCTCAATGAGCTTCGCCACAAGGGGCTTTTCAAGGCGTTTGCTGCAAAGCTTAGCTGGGTTATCCTGCAGATTGGCATTGCTGTAATTGCACTGGCTGCAACAGGGAAGATTAACGCTCCGGTTTATTTTGGGGCGTCCATAGCAGCTGTTGCCGTTGTTCTAATCTACATTGGCGAGTCCATGAGGGGCATGATTGAAATACCTGGCCTGCTGAGCAACGTGCTATCGTATGCGAGGCTTATGGCCGTCGGTCTTGCATCAGTTGAATTGGCCTTGGTAATCAACGACATGGCAAAGCAGGTCTCCCACAGCGGCGTTGCTGGAATGCTAGCTGGCGTGCTGATTTTGTTCTTGGGCCACACGATAAACCTTGCGCTTGGGCTGCTAGGTGGTTTCCTGCAAAGCATGAGGCTTCACTATGTTGAGTTTTTCACAAAGTTTTTTGAAGGGGGGGCATTCCCTTTCAGGCCATTCGGCGCAAAAGCAGATTAAAAGAATATCCGGAGTTCGTTGCAGCAGCTGCAAAGGCTAGTGGCAGAAGTTAGGGTAGGAAGTAAGTGAAAAGGAAAATTTGAGTTTTTGATTGACCTTTCCACGTCGTCAAGGACGACGGGACCAGTCGTGTAAAGCACGACTTGGTTTTCTAAAAAGGTCAGGAGGTAAAGGAAAATGGTGGAAGCGGGATTGGTTGCAATTGGTGCTGGGCTTGCGATAGGGCTTAGTGCAATCGGAGCAGGCATTGCAGAGCAGCAGATAGGCGCAGCAGCTGTTGGCGCTATGGCTGAGAAGGATGAGACCTTCGGTAAGGGCTTGATATTAACAGTCATACCGGAAACTCTCGTCATCTTCGGCCTAGTCGTTGCAATACTGATAATGAAACTTGCAGGGTCAGCATAACAAAAAGCGGCAGCGATTAAATAAAATAGCCGTTGCTGGGGATACGGCACGTGGGTAAAGTGAATGGGTCTCGAGAAGGTTAAGCAGGAGATACTTGAAAAGGCTCAGAAGGAAGCTGATGAGATAGTAGCAGCTGCCACAGCCGAAGCCAAGGCTATCATGAAGTCTGCGGAGAAGCAGATGCAGGATTATGGGAAGATGGTTGCTGAAGACGAGGATAAAAAGTCTGAGCTCATGAAAAGGCGGGAGGTTGCCTCAGCTGAGCTTGAGCTTCAGAAGCAGATGCTTACGGCAAAAAACAGGTTAATTGAAAGCGTGTTTGCTGAGGTTAAGCAGAAGCTCAAAACGCGAAGTGACAAGAACAGGGAGGCTGACGTTAAAGCCCTGCTGAAAGTTGCATCGCAGGAAATGGACGTTGCTGTTGTCCAGTGCAGCGGCAGGGACATGGGGTTTTTGGAAGGCAGCGGGCTAAAAATTGCTAGGAACGACGCCATGCTGGGCGGGGTTGTTGCCGAAAGCCCTGATGGCAGGCTGCGGGTAGACTACAGCTATGATTCGCTGCTTGGGCAGGTAAGGTCAAAGGTGCTTAGTGATGTTGCAAGGAAATTATTTGGCAAGTAGCGGAAGCGGGAAGCTGGCGCTTGGAAAATACCCTTACACTTACGCAAGGGTAAGTGTCATGCGCTCGTTCCTGTTGCGGAAGGAGGACTATCATAAGCTTATGAAGATGAACTTGAATGAGATAATAAGCTACCTGCAAAGCTCGCAGTACAGGAAAGAGATTGACGAGCTCGCTGTGCGGTTCAAGGGCGTGCAGCTGATGGAGCTGGCGCTTGGCAGGAACCTTGCAAACACCTGGGCAAAGCTGAAGAAAATATCCCCTCCAAGCCTGCGCGTCGTGATTGCAGCGTACTTGCTGAGGGTTGATGTCTTGAACATCAAGACTCTGGTCAGGGCAAAGTTCACCAAGCTCAGTGCAGACCAGCTCCAGCCAATGCTTCTTCCGTCAGGCTTCCTCACTGAGAAAAAGCTGGCAGAGCTAGCGAAGAAAGAATCTGTTGATGATATTTTAAAGTCGGTGGGCTTCATTGATTACAGCCAGTTTGCAAAGGCGCTGGAGAGCTTGAGGGAGACAAAGTCAGTTTCAGAAATTGAGAACGCGCTTGATAGGTTTTATTATTCTGCAATGCAGGAGTTTTCAAGGAGGCTGCCTGGCGAGGGCAGGCTTTTCAGGGAATTCCTGGAGGCAGAGCTTGTGATGGGTGCTGTGATGAATGTTTTGCGCTTGAAGCGCGCGAATTTGCCAGCCAAGGACATTGAGCGCTACGTGACAATCCCGGAATCCGGCAGGGCTTTGATTAGAAAGATGATTGGTTCATCTTCAGCTGGCGAGGCTGCCAAGCTTCTAGAGCAGGGCAGGTTCAAGTCATTTGTTGAAAATGGCGTGAAAGAATTCCAGAGCAGCGGCAGCCTGATAAGGCTTGAGCTTGACCTGTCAAGGCAGCTGCTTAAGCGCTCGGTCCTGTTCCTTCACCAGCACCCTCTCACAGTTGATGTCATACTTGGCTACTTGTTTGCAAAGGAGGTTGAGGTGAGGAACCTTAAGCTTCTGCTCAAGGCCAGGCAGCTCAGCATTGGCGGGGAATT
>JAHFTU010000032.1 GCA_023269295.1 Candidatus Woesearchaeota archaeon
TGAAACGGTTGTTTGGTAGCACAGTCAAATGCAAGCACATCAGAACGCAAACAGCAGAGCTGTTTTGTAGGCTAATCGCCTACAACATAGGCTACGCCTACAGACTTTTTCTACTAAGCCAATCCCATAGTAAGATTTATATAGTATTACTTTCTAAGTATTACTTATGTCCACTTTGACTCAGAAATCCCAAGTGACAATTCCGAAGCAGTTCAGGATAGCTGCAGGGCTGCAGCCCGGCGATGAAGTTGAGTTTGAGCTTGAAAGAGGCAAGGTTGTGCTGAAAAAGAAGGCAAAGAAGCTCCCTTTTGAGAAATGGAGGGGCGTAATTAAGAACTATGACTGCAAGAAATTCATGGAAGAGTTCAGATGATAACAGCCATTGATACTAATATTCTTGTTGATGTTATCGGAGGCCTTTCGGATCTCTATGGCGAAAGCTCATCTCTTCTTGAGCGGCATTCGAACAAAGGAAGCTTAATCATCTCTCCTATTGCTTACTCTGAGCTTCTCGCAGTATTTCTAAAGCAGTATGATGAGCATGAAGCTGGCAGCATGCTGGCAAAGTTTTTGTCAGATACAGGCATAAGGATATTTGAATTTGCACCCGAAGATTTCAAGCTTGCAGCCAAGGCGTGGCGCGAGTTCACAAGCACTAGGCAGCTAATCTGCTCCAAGTGCGGAGCCGTCAATGCCTTTAGCTGCAAAAAATGCGGCGCTCAAATGTCATGGAGGAATCACATTTTGACAGATTTCCTGATAGGCGCCCATGCGCAAAACCATGCCGACACCCTTCTTACGAGAGACAAGAGCCACTATAAGAAATATTTCAAGGTTAAGATATTGCCTTGAATAATATTCACTTTTTAGAAACTGCCTTCTTCACCGTTGCCGCTATCGCCTCAGCATCTAGCCCATACTTCCTGAACAGCACTTTCTGGGTGTCTGACTCTGCGAACCTGTCTTTCACGCCTATCATTCCAAACTTTACCTTCAGGCCTTCCTCTGCTATCACTTCAGCAACAGCGCTTCCAAGGCCTCCGTAGATGTTGTGGTCCTCGGCAGTTATTATTACTCCTGTTTTGGCAGCGTCAATCACAGCTTTCCTATCAAGCGGCTTTATCGTTGACATGTTGACGACTTTTATGCTGATCCCATCTTTCTGCAGCAATTCTGCAGCTGCCATCGACTCCTGCACCATTATGCCGCTCGCCATTATTGCAGCGTCATTTCCTTCAGCGACCACAGATGCTTTTCCTATCTCAAAGTTGTAGCTTTCATCATAGATTGTCTTGACATTGCCCCTTCCAAGCCTTACATAGGCAGGCCCTTTTCTTTTGGCTATCTCCATTATTGCTTTCTCGGCTTCAACAGCATCGGCAGGGCATAGCACGATGAAGTTCGGCATTGCCCGCATGTAAGCAACATCTCCTATTGCCTGCGCTGTTGGGCCGTCCTCGCCAATCCCCAGCCCGCAGTGGGTTCCGACTATCTTGACATTGCTGTCAGAGTATGCAACTGAAACAAGTATCTGGTCCATGCTTCTTCCCAGTAAAAATGCGATAAAGCTCGTTGCAAAGGCTGTCTTGCCGCACTTGGCCATTCCGGCTGCTGTGCAGACCATGTCGCCTTCGCTTATTCCCATGTTGAAGAACCTTTCAGGCCACTTTTCAGCGAACTTGTTGGTTCTTGTGGAGTCAGAAACGCCAGCGTCCAAGACAACAACATTTGAATCAGCAGCCCCTAACTTAATGAGTGCATTGCCGTAGCCATCCCGAGTTGCTGCCTCTTTGGCTGTGGCCGTAGTTTGAGCGCTCATCTGGATGCCTCCAGTTCGGCAATTGCCTTGTTGAACATTTCCTCATTCGGCGCCTTGCCATGCCAGCCAGGCTGGTTTTCCATGAATGAAACCCCTTTTCCTTTTATGGTGTCAGCAACAATCACTACGGGTTTTCCACTCGTCTTCTTTGCTGCAGTGATTGTATCAAGTATGGCACCAATATTGTGCCCATCAATCCTATAAACTTGCCAGCCGAACGCTTCAAACTTCTTGTCAATAGGCTCCACGCCTTTGAGGTTGGCTGTCATGTTGTCCTGTGCCACTTTGTTGTTGTCAACTATTGCAATCAGGTGGTCTGACTTGTACTGTGCTGCGCTCATTGCAGCCTCCCATACCTGCCCTTCATTAAGCTCACCATCGCCAAGCAACACATAAACATAGTTGTCTTTCTTGTCCAGCCTTCCTGCAAGTGCCATCCCGTGCCCGACAGAAAGCCCTTGCCCCAGTGAGCCGGTTGCTATCTCTACTCCAGGCAGCTTTGGGTTTGGATGCCCAGTCAGCCTTCCAAGCCTCCTGTAGGTAACCAATTCTTCTTTTGGGAAATATCCTACATCAGCAAATACAGAATAAAGGAGTGGAGTGCAGTGCCCCTTGCTGAGTATGAACCTGTCCCTGTCCGGCCAGTCAGGCCTTTTCGGGTCATATTTCATGTGGTGGTAAAACAGCACAGACATTATATCTGCTCCTGAAAGCGAGCCGCCAGGATGCCCCGAGCCGGCTTGATAAACGAGCTTTACACTGTCTATTCTTAGTTGCCTTGCCTTTGCCTTTAGCTTGTTAACAGTTGCCTCGTCAGCCACAGAAACACCCCAATCAGTAGAAATGCAGATTTAGTGCCTAAATATATTGTTTGTGGTTTTCAATTCATCAGTTCCCTTACGAGCTTCATCGCGTTTTCCTTGTTGCTTGGGTAAGCAGCAATCTTTATTTTGACATGGTAGCAGCTGCCGCCGTCTGTCACAAGCAGGTCACTGCGCTTGGCTAGGCTGTCTTTGTCAAATCTCACGAAAAAGCTTGCTTCGTCATCTATTCTTGAGTCAAGCTGCCGCAGCAGCATCTGCTTGTCAGTGGCTGAAATTTTTGGCAGCAGGTTTTCAAGGAATGCCTTGATATGCCTGTTCTTCGTCAGAACGACCTCAAATATTGCTATTTTCTTGTCGCTGAAACCAAAGGCAGTCTGCTTTGTAATCTCTATTTTCTCCTTTTCAAGGTCAAATGGCAGAAGCGATTTTAACCCGCTCATTATCTCGCTTTCGTTCTCCTCTTCCCCGCAGAATACCCTTATTGCAACAGAATGTGCTATGTTCACAGCCATTTGTATCAGGGCAACGTGACAATATTTATATATTTGGCGTTAGACAATCTGAGTTATGGCACTTGATGAACTTGTCAGAGAAATTGTGCCAGTGATGCAAATCACAACAGCAACAACGGTAGTTTACGGCTTACAGATCGCCGCTTTGACTCTTTCTATAGGTCTGGCAGCTTATACTATTATTAACGTACCACTTGATCTTGCTGGAATTAGGTATAGAAAAATAATGGTCTCTCACATGAGCATATCTTCTGGCGAACTTAACATAGCAAGAGCCAGCAGATTAGCCCTTCTGATTTTTCCAGGTCGCATTAGTAGTAAGGCGCAAATGGATTCACTTTTAACAGACCATCCACTTAAGCAAGAGCTTCAAGAGTATCTTAATTCTCCTGATAGTGTAGGTTCGGGCGCGGCACTTAATCACTTATTAACTCAACCAGCTGTTGTTGAGCACCTTACAAGGCCGCCTTCATTTACTGAAAGATTTTTAGGATTACCTTCTTATTCTCGATAAATTTATTACTAAAAAGCCGCCCGTATGTTATAGCATACTTTTTATATAAGTTTTTTGACTTTAAAGCCATGAAGCATTCTTGGCAAGTCTCGGCTGTCCTTCTGTCCATCTTTCTTGCGGCCCAAGTGATAGGTCTGTTTGTAGTTCATTCTTACGTTGACTCAGCTGCCAGTGCAGCAGCAACAAAGGAAGCCGGCAGGCCTGTTGTTGTCTATCACGATTTGCCTTACGGCGTTGAGCGCCCCAACATTGCTCCTGATATCTCTTACATTTTCATCAGCGCAGCAGTTATTATCGGCACTCTCTTGCTGTTGCTTATAATCAAGTTCAGAAAACTCTCTCTTTGGAAGGTTTGGTATTTGATGGCCATAATAATAGCGCTTACTGTTTCCCTGGCTTCTTTCCTGAATAAAGCCGTAGCAGCAATAATCTCAATCATAATCGCTTTCTTCAGGGTGTTCAGGCCAAATGTTCTTGCCCACAACATTGCCGAGCTTTTTATCTATGGCGGCATCGCAGCAATTTTTGTCCCGATAATGAACGTGAAGTCTGCCTCTATTTTATTAATCATAATTGCAATTTATGATTTCATCGCGGTTTTCCACTTAAAGCACATGGTCAGGCTTGCAAAGTTCCAGACCTCAAACAAAATCTTTGCAGGCCTGTTTGTTCCAAAAGAGCTCTCTCTAAAATCAACCTTTTCACCCATAAGTGAATCTGCTGCAACAGCAACGCTGTCAAAAGGAGCCAAATCACTTCCGCAGCGCCAGCCAGAAGCAGACTATTCAGACTCAGGCAGTTACGCTATTGTTGGAGGCGGTGATATTGCCTTCCCGCTCCTCTTTGCAGGCGCAGCTCTCCCGGTATTCGGCTTTCTTAAGACGTTAATAATCCCTGCATTTGCGGCAGCCGCTTTGGCTGTTCTCCTGTCAATAGGCAAAAATGGCAAGTTCTACCCGGCTATGCCATTCATTGCGGCGGGGTGTTTTATCGGGTATGGCATCCTTCACTTGCTGTTCTGATTCAGAAACCTTTAAAACCCCTTTCTAACTACCTTTCGTCGGGAGACTAGGTCGGCGCGCCAGCCCTGCGCTGTTGCACCATACGGGCTTCACGGGTGGACCGAAGCTTGGGAAGCGGTTTGGAATTGGCCTGGAGGCCTTGGCTAAAGTGTTGAGCCTCTGTCCTGCAGAGTTGGCATTTATGATTAACGTGTCAGGTCCGGAAGGAAGCAGCACGAACCGTAAGTGTTTGCGTTTGCAGGGTAACGGAGAGGAGCGATAGCCGAGAAAACTGAAAGGTTCAAGCCAGATCCATTTTCGGGCGGGTCTCCCGCTTTTTGTTCTTGGTATTAAAAGTACCATTAAAATGGTAAAGTATTTAAATAAGAATAATTTAATACCATTAAAATGGTAAAAATTGAGATATTGATAAAGGAAGGGAAGGTTGCGAGAATAAATGAGTTGGAACTGCCCAGATACATAAATTTCTTTGAAAACTCTTACAAGGAGAACCTTGAGCATAGTACGGCAGTGATGGTAACATATCCTCGCTGGAGTATAATTTCAGGCTATTATGCGATGCATGACATAACCAAGCTGCTTCTTGCTAAGAATTTTTCCCTTAAAATAGAGCTTGAGGTTCATGCTACAACTATTAAAGTTCTGGCAGAGCTCATCAAAAATGCCGAGTTGCTGCGGCTCATAGAAGCAGGTTACAACGAATTCATCACGCTTGCCAACGATTTGGCTACTGCAAAGAAAGAGAGGGTAAAGGCCCAATACTACACTGGCACAAAATTCATGAAGGAGGAATACGGAAAACGCGCCTCTGAATTTATCTCAGAAGTTGTTGCTACGTATGTTGAAAAAATTAACCTTTTGTTGGGTGGAAAAAATGATTAGCCCTGTTCTTAACCAAGATGCTTTCAAGCTTCTTACAGTGTTTTCACTCTCTCCAGGCTCCCGTTTCAAAAGGAAGGAGCTTAAGGAGCTTACACGGCTTAACAACGTGCCTCTGGATAAGGCACTGCTTAGGCTGGTCAGTTCAGGCGTGCTTAGTAAGAGAGGAACCTACTCAGTGAACATGGAGAGCGAGTGGGCAGAAACCCTTATTGGGCTATGCGCAAAGCAGCATACGCAACTGAGGCGAATACCGCTTAAGGTTTATTTCATCATTGCAGACTTTGTTTTTCAGGCGTCTTCTTTTAATGGCATTGAACTTTACCTTTTTGGTTCCTACTCAAAGCTTGTTTTTAGCGAAAAATCTGACATTGATGTAGCGGTGCTCACTTTGCAAAACACCAAAGCAGTAAAAGGCCTGCTTTTAGCTCTGGCAGAAAAGTTAGGCAAAAGCTATGGCAAAGAGGTACAGCTCCACTTTTTTGACAAGAAAAGTTTTTACAGCAGCAAAAAAGACCCCTTGGTGAGTGAAATCCTCAAGAACGGCGTACTCCTCATCTAAAAACAAATCAAATTCAGCGGCTGTTTCGCAGCCCTGACAACAAGCTTGTCCCCGTTTTTGAACTCAAACTCTTTCTTGTATGAGTCTATGACGACAACGCCCTTGTGCTTTTCCCATATGCTTGAGATCAGTGTTACGCTCTGGCTGCTGTTAAGGACTCCTTTAGTCATTTTTGGCTTTGTAAGCCTTCCAATATAAGGCTCTCTCACAACATACTCAATTTTTTTGGCTGTTAGTGGCAGTGTTTTTCCGCCTGCGCTCCTTACCCATGCATGGCTGCCTGCTGGCGTTGCTATTAGGATTCCTGAGCTTTTTTGCTCTTCCTTTTTATTGGCAATTGCCAGCGTGTATCTTGAGACGTGGTAAGCTTCTTGGCTTCCGGCATAAATCTCGTTAAGTGCCTTGAACGGCAGTTTTCTTCCGTTTAGGCTAGCTTCAAGCCGCATCAGTCTGGTTATTTTATACTTGCCTGCAGCCAAAAGCCTTATCTTTTGATCAGCATCTTTGCTTGTGGCTCTCGCAAAGAATGCCTCATTCTTGTCTGTGCTTGAGCTGATGTGAAGAACAGGCGTGTCTTCTACGAAGTGTGATGCCCTAAGGAGCGTCCCGTCACCTCCAACCACAATGACGGCATCAGCACTCCTCACTCCCTCTTGTATGGCTGATTCCTTCTCTCTTATAACGTAAGAAGCAGCTATCTTGCTTTTTTGCAGTGCTTTTTTTACAACGGCTAGCGCTCCATAGTTCTGTGAATAATATACGACCAGCGCTTTTTTTATCTTTTTCATCTTACAATCAGCTATTTTACTATTATTGCAGGCTTGCCTGGCATGGCCTGCTTTGCCTTCTGCTCTTTTGACCTCTCAGCTGTTTCTATTACAACCATGGCTTTGTATTCTTCTTTTATCAGCTCTTTTACCGACTCATAAGCTTCCAATTCCTTTTCCTTGCCAATTAGTATCTCTGGCAGCTTCCCCGGGTCCTTTAATATCATTTGGACTATTTTGGCTACGTCCTGGCCATAGGTCTTCAGGTCTTTCTCGCTGAGGCAGGTGTTTATCAGCGCTCTCATGTCTCTTGTTTTCTTTATTTCCTCTTTAAGTATCTTAAACAGCTCGTATTTCCAGCTTGGCGCAACTACGAGAGTGACTTCTTTCGGGCTTTCTATCCCCGCAAGCTTCAGCACAGTTTCAAAATCAGACAATATGTCATGAATAAGCTTCTCTGCAGCCTCGGCTTCTTTGTCTATCTTCTCCTCTTCGTATTCTGGCCATTGCTGGGTTGAGGCAAAGCCTTTATTTTTCTGCAGCCCCCACAATTCTTCAGCGAGGTGTGGCGCAAAGGGAGACACCAGTAATGTAAGGTTATTGAGTGCTTCTTTGTAAACTTCTTTGTTAACCTTGTCATCGCTGTATTTTGAGAGCAAATTCACAAGCTCTATTATTGCCCCGATTGCAGCGTTGAGCTTGAATTCCTCCACCAGTTCTGTCACTTTCTTTATGGTTGAGTGTGTCTTGCTCAGAATATGCTTGTCTTTTGAAGAGAGCTCTTTGCTGCTGCCATAACTTACTTTTTTTGTTGCCAGTGAATAAATTTTTCGCAGCAGCCTGAAGCTTCCTTCCACTCCCTTGTCAGACCACTCAAGCTCCTTCTCAGGCATTGCCATGAAGAGTATGAATAATCTAGCAGTGTCCGGCCCGTATTTCTCGATTATGACCCTGGGGTCAACAACATTCCCCCTGCTTTTACTCATCACATAGCCATCCTTGAGCACCATCCCCTGGCAAAGTAGGTTGCTGAATGGCTCATCAACATCCACAAGCTTCAAGTCCCTGAGAACTTTTGTAAAGAACCTTGCGTAAAGCAGGTGCATGACAGCGTGCTCTATCCCTCCAATGTATTGGTCAACAGGCAGCCAGTATTCTGCTGCTTTCTTGTCAAACGGCGCCTTGTTTTCCTTGTTGCTGCAATATCTTAGGAAGTACCAGCTGCTGTCAACAAAAGTGTCCATAGTATCAGTTTCCCTTTTGGCGGCAGTCCCGCATTTTGGGCATTTTGCATTGGCAAACTCAGCGCACCTGTCAAGCGGGTTTCCTTCTCCTGTAAACTTGACTTTCTCTGGCTCTGGAAGCACAATTGGCAGGTCCTTTTCATGGACAGGCACTGTGCCGCACTTTTTGCAGTAAATAATTGGGATAGGCGTGCCCCAGTACCTCTGCCTTGAGATAAGCCAGTCGCGGAGCTTGTAATTTGTGACTTTTTTGGCATCCTTGTTCTTTACAAGCCATTCTGCAATCTTTGGCAGAGCTTCAGAATTGGTAAGGCCGTTGAATTGCCCAGAATTAATCATCAGGCCGTCTTCAGTGTAAGCCTCTGCCAGTTGGCTCACGTCAAAGTTCGGCTTGTCGGCCGGCCTTATTACAACTTTGAGCCGTATGCCGTATTTTTTTGCAAATTTGAAGTCCCTTTTGTCGTGAGCATCGCACATTACAGCTCCGGTTCCGTACTCCATTACTGCAAAATTGGCAACCCAGATCGGTATTTTTTCCTTTGAGGCGGGGTTTACCGCATAGCGGCCGGTGAATACACCTTTTTTCTCCTTCTCCTCATTGAGCCTGTCGATTGTGCTCTCATGCAGTGCTGCCTTAACAAATTCTGCAACTTCTTTCTCGTACTTTGTGCCCTTTGTAAGCTCGCCAATGAAGGGGTGTTCCGGAGCCAGCACAACAAACGTAACTGAAAATATTGTGTCTGCCCTTGTTGTGAAAGTCGGCACTGTTTTTTTCATTCCTTCAACAGGGAAGGTTATCTCAACGCCCTGGCTCTTTCCAATCCAGTTCTTCTGCATTATTTTGACGCGCTCAGGCCAGTTCCCGAGCTTGTCCAAGTCAGCAAGCAGCTGGTCTGCATAGGCTGTTATTTTCAGGAACCACTGCTCAAGCTCTTTCTGCTCCACCTGGCTGTGGCATCTCCAGCACGTTCCCTCGTGTACCTGCTCATTAGCCAGCACTGTCCTGCAGCTCGGGCACCAATTTGCCGCTGCCTTTTTCTTGTATGCAAGGCCTTTCTCAAGCATTTTCAGGAATATCCACTGGTTCCATCTGTAATATTCTGGATAGTGCGATGCTATTTCCCTATCCCAATCGTAACTAAGCCCGAGCAGTTTCTGTTGGCTTTTCATTAAAGCTATGTTAGCTTCTGTCCATTTTTTTGGATTAATATGTCTCTTTATGGCAGCGTTTTCTGCCGGAAGCCCGAAAGAATCATAACCCATGGGGTGCAGAACATTAAAGCCTCGCATAATTTTATATCTGGCATAAGCATCTGTGATGGCATAGTTCCTCACGTGGCCCATATGGATGCCCTCTCCTGAGGGATAGGGATACATCGCTAAAATGTACGCCTTCTTTTTCTTAGAATCTTCCTTTGCCTTGAATATTTTGGCTTCTGCCCACTTCTTTTGCCACTTCTGCGCTATCTTGTTAAAGTCTATATCAGCATCTGACATAAGCTTTCTAAGAAAGGAGGAGTGTTTTTAAAGTTTGCTCAAGCAACAACTTTGATTGCGTTGTATAGAACTCTGGCGGCTTTTTCCGCCGTAGCAAGGGCAATTTGTGGCGGTCCATACACAGAAATCCCGAACATGTTTTTAATTGCTGCCACTACCGCTTTTGCTTCTTCTCTGTTTGAGGCATCTCTTTCAGCCAGTAGGGTGGCTTCTTCTAGCCCGGACTTTTCCCACCTTTCGTCAAAACCGCCATTCCAATAGCTGTTATTGGGGTCAAAATAAACCCCCCACTCTTCTGAAACGGGAAGATATGTAAGGTATGACGGCTTGTCGGTGTAAGTTACAATCTCACCAAGCATGTAGCGCTCTGGTTTCCCGATTTTTGGAATGTGTACGGTCAATCTAGCGATACGGCCGCTCTCGCCTACGCTTCGCGTGGTAAACCTTTCTTCATTTTCCTCAGTGAGCGCCTGCAGCGCCCTAGCCATTAGCGGTTCTGTAAATTCTTCCGCTGTATCTTCCAAAAGGGCTAAGTTTGACATTTTTCTCACGCCTTCCTAAACTCCCCAGCCAAATCCATGAGGTCGATATGGCCGAGGAACAGCGCCCTGCAGCAGTACCTGTCGAGACCAAGCTCATCCATTACCTTCTTGCGGTCTTCGCCTTTGGCTATTCTTTCATTGAATTCTGCCCATAAGTGGGCAACTGGCTTTCCGCATGCGTAGCATCTGATTGGTATTATCATTTTCAATCACCTGTACGATTTCTGTGTGGCCGCCCTGGCTTTTCCGTGCCTGTTCGGCTTCCTGACTTCCTTCCTTCTGACGTCTGCGACAAGCAGGTGCCTGTCGTAATCAAGATAAGCCTTTTCAAGCTTTTTGTCCTTGAGGAATGCCACCATGCCTTTTGCCATTGCGAGCCTTGCAGCTTCTGCCTGGCCCATGATTCCCCCTCCCCGTACTTCAACATTAACATCAACCTTTGAGGCATTATCTCCTGCAAGGAGCAGTGGCTCCTGCAGTTTCATCCTGGCCATTTGCGGCTCATAGTAGTCAAGCAGCTTGTTGTTCACTGTTACTTTTCCGGTGCCAGCCCTCACCACTGCCCTAGCAATGGCGCTCTTTCTTTTTCCTGAAGCTACAATCACTTTGTTCGTTGTCATTTTTTTACCCTTTTGCCACTACAGCTTCCTGCATTCTGTGGCCAAGATGCTTGCATAATTCGTTGACTGTGATGTATGATGCTTTCTTAATCCTTTCAGCGCTTGCTTCAGGCAGTGTCTTTGCGTCTTCAGCTTTTACGCCCGAAGGAATCCCAACAAAGCACTGTATTCTCTCATACGCTGCCCTTCCCTTAGGCTTTTTCCTGGGCAGCATGCCCCTTATCGTCCTTCTGACGAGCATGTCCGGCCTTCTTGGGAAATACGGGCCCTGGTTCACCTGCCCTATCTCGAATTTTGCGGCATAACTGTCTTTTATCTGCTTCTTGTTTCCTGTGACAACCGCTTTTTCGCAGTTGATGACTGTGACTGTGCCGCCATTCAGCGCCTGCTTTGCTGCTTTGGCAGCCATCCTTCCAAGCACAAGGTTTGTTGCGTCAATCACAACTGTTTTTGCAGACGCAGCTTCATCCTTACCCTTTCCTTTTTGTTCCTTTATTGCCGCTTCCATTTTTATCATCCGATTATCCTTACTGCTGTCTCCTTGACTCCGTTCTTGAGGAGGTCGTTGAATGTTATTGCCTTGGCATTGGCCTTTGCTATCTTGTCCATTGCCTGCTGCGAGAATTTCCATGCTGCGATTGTGACGCTCTGGTTGAGTTCTCCTGAAGCAAGCACTTTTCCAGGCACAACTACGAGTTCGCCTTTCTTTGCATACCTGCTTATTTTTGAGAGGTTGACTTCCCTTCGCTGCCTTGTGGGCTTCTCAAGGTCCTCGGCTATTCTTTCAAATATCGGGATGTTCTCTGCATATGCCTTCTTTCTGAGCTCGCCTATCAGGTTCTTCAGGCTTATGTTTGTTGGTCCGGTTCTCATTTTCTTCATTTCGTTTCTTGGTCGACCTTTCTCTTAGGATATTCGTTTTCTTGATTGACCTTCTTTTGTAAAGAAGGTCATGCGGGGGACGTGATTCGAACACGCGCACCCACTAAGGGACTACCCGTTTGACGTTTTTGGTCAAGCTTTTGCTCGCATCAGCGATAAAAGGTTGTCCTCAAGGTAGCGCATTTGACCAGGCTCTGCCACCCCCGCGATAAGGGTACAGTTCTTGATTATCTTGCTGATATGGTCACTTGAGGAGCTTCTCAAATTCTTCCAAGTCTTCGTCGAGTGATTTGGCAGCCTGCTCAAGTATTTCCTTGCAGTCGAGCTGTCCGAAGCT
>JAHFTU010000095.1 GCA_023269295.1 Candidatus Woesearchaeota archaeon
GCGCATGTATCATTGACCTCATAAACATTCTCGGCGATCTTTCTAACATTTCCGTCAATATCGAGAACTTTCTTTACTTTGCTCACTATTTGTCTCAAAAATTTTTCTGATCCGGAATATATTCTTATTGAAAAATACGGGCTTCTCTTTCTTTTGAAGTAGTTTACGCATCCATCCCCATCTATCACTCCACGTAAGAAATGATTCAAATGTTTCTCAGGGATTTCAGGAAATTCAATAGTTAAAGACTTTCTAGGAAAAACACCTAAACTCATCAATTTTTGACATATTTGCTTATTATTTACGATTAGACGATAAGACCTTGTTTTTACAGAATATAACAATGGTTTAGTGCAAGTTAACAAAGTTCGCATATTTTCCAGATGATACCTGTCTTTCTCGGAAGCAGTTATGGTGAGTGCCTGATAACCTTTCTTTGGATCCCAAGCAATATTTCCATCCGCACATATTAAACCCAGGAGATATGCAGAAGCTTCGTTAAACTCGTCAAAGAATGTTTCGTTAACTGTGTGTTTCTTAAACACCAAACCGATTTCCCTCGACCACCTATTAATGGTTGTCTTACCAAGACAGAGTATTTTGGCTATTTTCCTCTGTGAAAGTTTGTTAAAGTTTGATTTTATAAACAATAAACTTTTGTTTTTTTCTTCCTCCGAAATTTTAGTTTTTCTTGTGCTTTCGTGAGAAGATTCGAGATTTGCACGATAAAACGTAAGTGCTGTTTCCATTTTCATGCGTATTATGCTAATTTTGATAAAACCATTCCAAACAAAACATGTTGGTTTATAAACCTTAGGCAGGTACTTGTCCAGTGTCCAGTGCTAATAGCGAAAAAATCGAAATTTTTCCGCATTGCTTTGAAAAAGACATTTTCTAGTGCTCGCATCTACGATACGCGTTCGGCATTATTCTCCCTTATAAACTATCGTGCCAAAATTATTCCTGAAAGAATAAGGATTCTGAACTGCCAAGACTGCTAATACCTGTTTCTTCCTAGCACCAGCTTGTGAGTATGAACAGCAAGCCTCTTGAACCTTCTCCATGCTGGCATGAAATATAGCACAGCCAGGAAGAATGCAACAATCATTGTGAAAAAATCAATTGTTATCCTTGCATAATAATTGCACTTGAGGGCAAGCGGTGAAGTGCAGGTCAGCAGCAGCCCCAGCTCATCAGCAAATACGCCGAGTCCCATTCCGAACAGGGCCGCTGCGAACAGCTTTGGCCCCTGCCTGTCTGATATCAGCGTAATCCAGTTTGACATGATGAGCAGCGCCATTCCGTAGTAGAAGTGGTGTATGTGGTATTTTCCTATGATTAGATTAATGGACGGAAATAAATAAGCAACGGCTCTTGCGAGGGCGAACGATAGCAGAAAAGCGACAAAAGCAATAAATGGCGTTAGCAGCCTTCGACGTACAGCATCATGATAAGTAAGGCTAACAAAGTCCTTCACTAGCGAGTGCGGCAAAAGCCTTGACAACCTCATTTTTATTTCCACGGCGACAGCAGTAGCTATGGTATATAAATCTTTCAGAAGGCGTAGTTCGGAATCACTCAAGCTGGCTAAGCTCGTCAAGCGACTGGTTCTGGTTGTCCTTGTAGGTGTCGTCTTCGACCGCAACTGACGGTTTTTGCTCAGTTTCCTTTAGCAGTTGCTGCTGTTGGGGCTGCTGGGTTGCTGGAGGCGTTGCCGCTGCCTCTTCTGGTTGTGCTTTTTCCGGTTGTTTTTCTTGCTGCTGCGGCTGTGTTTTTGCTTGCCTCGCGCATCCGCCAATTATTAGCAACGCGGCAATTGCTGCTATAATAGCCAGCGTGAACAATGCATTTTTCCTCATTTTTTCACCTTCGCGATGAAATCCTGCCACAGCTTCTGGACTCCCCTGATGATGTCTTTCTTTTCAGCTGTTGTCTTGGCGTCGTTGTAATTCTGCTTTTGCTGCTCCAGTGCTGTGACAAGGCCTGTTACGGTGTCAAGGTCAACTATGCCCCTTTCCTTAAGGCGCTGCGCTTTCTCCTCCAAGTTGTAAATCCTGAATTTGACCACAGCATCAACCCTGTCTCTGAGTTCGAGTATGCAGCTTGACCTGTTTTGGCCTGTAAGGTTGTCGCATGCTGCCTTTTGAGAAGCTACTGTGCCCAAAAGGCCGAATGCGCTTGCTGCGCACTTGAACCGCTCGCTGTCCTTGTCAGACTTCCAGCAGTCCTGTGATTTATGGTAATTGGAAACGCAGCTCTCCCTTGACTGGTTCACGATCGCCCTGCACTCCTCGGGCAAGTAATCGTATTCGTTCTCCTCCTTAAGCTGGAGCCTGCATTTGACGCGCTCTCTCATGGTGTCAACATTGCTGCACTTGTATTTTGCCGCTTCCTCTGAGGTTACCTCGCCGGCTTTCTGCTGCTCCTTCTCAGGCGCTTTTTGCACTGTGCGGACAGTCGAAGGCCCGGAAGCTGCATAAGCAAAGAGCGACAAAGCCGCAATCAGGACTGCCACAAAAGCAACATTTGCAAGTAACCTTCCCATTATCGCCTTATCCATGAAAGTTTCCCGCCAGTCCAAGCATATAAATTTTACTAATCATTGATGCGGAAGGAAAATATTTTAAACCAGCTGTTGCAATGTGCGATGCAGGATGGCTGAAGGCGAATTTGACGTGATTGTTATCGGGGCAGGCCCTGCCGGGATGTCTTCTGCGGTTTTCATTGCCAGGGCTAACCTGAAGACCCTGGTCATTGGCGATCCTGAGAAAAGCGAGCTTATCAAGGCCGAGTCTGTGGGGAATTACCTGTTTGCAAACGGCAGGGGCGGCAGGGAGCTTCTTGATGAGGGCATTGCCCAGGTAGAAAAGTACGGCGCAATGGCTATTGTGAATGAGGTGGTTCACATCGCCAAGGATGAGCCGTCTGGCATCTTCACGGTAAAAACCGCAGACGCGAAAGAATACTCTGCGAGGGCGGTTGTCCTGGCAATTGGCGTTTCTTACGTGCAGTCCGGCATAAAGGGCGAGAAAGAGCTTTCAGGCAAGGGCGTGCATTACTGCGTTGCCTGCGACGGGTACTTCTACAAGGGCAAGAAAGTTCTCGTGGTTGGCAGCGGCAATTATGCTGCAGAGGAGGCAATCGAGCTTCTGGCGTACACAAGTGACATTACAATAATTTCAAACGGCAGGGAATTTGCCATCTCGCCAGAGCTCATGGCCGGGCTGCAAAAAGGCAGCGTAAAAATGCGCAAGGACAGGGGCACAGAATTCATCAAGCCCTCTGCCTCAGCGAAGCTCACTCTTGCAAAGAAGGACGGGACAAAAGAGGATTTTGACGGCGCATTTGTGGCTTTGGGAACAGCGTCCACAGTCGGGTTTGCCAATAAGCTTGGCCTTGAGCTCGACAAGGACGGCTTTATCGTCATTGGCAGGAACGGGATGACCTCGGTTGATGGGGTTTACGCTGCAGGAAGCTGCACCGGCGGCGCGCTCCAGATGGCAAAGTCAGTTGGCGAGGGCTGTGTCGCAGCCATTTCAATAATCAAGAAGCTGCGCGGCATTGACAACTATTCTGATCTGACTTAAACAGTCTTCTTTATTCCATCAGGTCAGAATATTTCCGCTTTTTCCATAGATTCCACTGGACATTCCCGCAAACTTTTTGTGACGAGAAGCACTGCCCACTGGACACGTGCCCGGCTAGGGTATTTAAGGGAGTTCTTTCAAAACTTGTAAAGAAGTGAAACCCAAATCGTGAGCGCACGATTGGGCCCAGTCGCAGCAGCGACTTGGGAGCAGATGTAGTGTACTGGTGTGCACGCTCACCCTAGTCAAGCAATAGACTTAGAGGTTGGGTTTTATTTAAACTTTGCTAAAATGTGTTGAAAATGCCAAAAACAGAAATGCATCAAACAAAGAAGTGGGAAGTTTCCTTCGCAGAAATAGAGAATCGCAGAGGGAAGCTGTTCAAAGTGACAAGGCGGCTGCCTGCGATGGCTGTTGCAGAAACTAAAGTGTTTCGCTCGAAGGAACAGGCTCTGCGGCAGTTTAATGAGTGGCTAGAATAGGGAAGAATTCGTCAATCTTGCGCTTCAAAATTTCAATGAGTTCGGGTTGGTTGTAATGGTAAACGTCAGGAATGTCCAAAGAGAGGATGCGCTTTTGCATGTATTGTTTGGGAAACCTCTCCGCAAGTTCGCGACGCTGCTCTTCTTCCATGACAATCACAGCATCAGCCCATTGCAGCTGCGTTTCAGTGACTGGCATTTCATTGTAAAGCCCTGCAGACTTTGTTTTGAACCTGCCCTTAAAAAGCTCTGCTGCAGTTTTGCTTCTGTTTTGGTTTTGGTTGCAGATAAACAGTACTTTCATGACCGCCAGTTCAGGTGGTTTAACAATATAAACTTTGTGAAGTGTGAGAAAAAATGCCAAAAACAAAATTCGTGCTGGTGAACCACAGCATCCTCGACTTTGAGGTTTACAGGGAGGATTTTAACAGGTTTGCCAGCACATTCAAGCCAGAAATCTTTGATGTGGCAAGCAAGTACAATCTCGAGCTTGTCAAGCTGAGCAGCCGCTCGGAATTCAACAATTGGGCTATATTCTACAACAAAGAACTGGACATGGAGCTGGT
>JAHFTU010000033.1 GCA_023269295.1 Candidatus Woesearchaeota archaeon
GCCTTCTGGCAAGCTCATCACTCGTAGTTGGATGGCTGCCCCTGCTGCTCTTCACCAGCTCCACAAAAAGCCTGTAAAGCGAGCTGTCCTTGTCCCTCTCGCTGAAAAGCCCGAGGGAATGGCCCAGCCACTTCAGCTCGTCATTTACGTTCTGCCGTGCTGGCCGCGATATCCTGATTATGGTTATTCGCTGTTCCCTTATCATGGCAGCTTCTGCATTCGGCGTTGTCCTATTTAAACTTTTGCCGCATTCTATTAACTTGGCTTCCACAGCAGCGAAATCTTTAAATATAAGCTCTTATATCTGTTGACCTAACGTCAACGAAAAGGGCTTAAACCAAAATGGGCAAAAACAAGGAAATCAAGGATGCTCAAGCAGATGCTGAGCAGAATGTACCAACAGCTGTTGCCGCTGTTGATGGTGCAAACGAAAAAGACATTGTGGCAAATCAATTGGATGATTACAAAGGCTCATTGCAGCGCCTTCAGGCAGAATTTGAGAATTACAAGAAGCGCGTTGACAAGGAAAAAGCCCAGTTTAGGCAATTTGCCGCTGCCGAGGTTGTGAAAAGCTTCCTGCCTGTGCTCGACAGCTTTGAGCTTGCGCTAAAGTCAATAACTGGCAGCTCAGCCGCAGCCGCTGATAACATCAAAATCGTCAAAGGGTTGGAATTGATTTATGGTCAGTTTTACTCTGCGCTTGAGTCGCAGGGTTTGCGGCCGATAAAGGCAGTTGGCGAGAGGCTTGACCCGTACAGGCACGAGGTCCTGATGCAGGAAGCAACAGCAGATGCGAAAAAGGATAACATTGTTGCCGAGGAGTTCCAGAAGGGCTACATGCTTAACGATATTGTGCTGAGGTACAGCAAGGTGAAGGTTTTGAAATTTGCGAAGATTAGCGATGATAAAGATAATATTAACAAAACAAATTTGAGTGGAGGTAATTGAAATGGGTAAGACGATTGGAGTGGACTTAGGCACATCTAACAGCGCAGCAGCATACATGGAAGCAGGCAAGCCGCGCATTATTCCGAGCGCTGAGGGCGCTTCGCTTTACGGCAAGGCTTTTCCGTCTGTGGTTGCGTTTACAAAGGACGAGCAGATGCTTGTTGGCGAGCCGGCCAAGAGGCAGGCAGTCAGCAACCCTGAGGGCACTGTGTTTGCCGCAAAGAGGAAGATGGGAACTTCTTTCAAGTTCAAGGTCCACGGCAAGGAGTACACGCCGCAGCAGGTTTCAGCTTTTATTCTCCAGAAGATTAAGCGTGATGCCGAGGAGTTTCTGGGCGAGAAGATTGAGAAGGCAGTCATTACCGTGCCTGCTTACTTTGATGACAACCAGAGGCAGGCAACCAAGGATGCCGGCGCAATTGCCGGCCTGGAAGTTGTAAGGCTTGTGAACGAGCCAACTGCAGCTGCTTTTGCTTACGGCGTTGACAAGCTTGGCAAGAGCATGAACATCATGGTTTTTGACCTTGGCGGCGGGACTCTGGATGTTACAATAATGGAGATGGGTGAGGAGGGCGTGTTTGAGGTAAAGGCAACTTCCGGCGACACCCAGCTCGGCGGCACAGACATGGATAAGGTCCTTGTTGATTTTCTCGTTGCAGAATTCAAAAAGCTCGAGGGCATTGACATTTCAAAGGACAAGGTTGCGATGCAGCGCCTTCAGGAGGCTGCTGAGAAGGCAAAGATTGAGCTCTCAACAACCTTGGACAGCGAGATTAACCTGCCTTTCCTGACAGCAACCAACGAGGGCCCGAAGCACTTCTCATACAAGCTCACGAGGGCTAAGCTTGAGTCGCTCATCCAGCCGATAATTGACCGCTGCAGGCAGCCGCTTGAGCGCGCTGTTGCTGACGCAAAGCTGTCCAAGGACAAGGTTGACAAGATTATACTTGTTGGCGGCCCGACGAGGATGCCGATTGTGCAGCGCTTTGTTGAGACATTCATGGGCAAGAAGGTTGAGAGGGGCATTGACCCTATGGAGTGCGTTGCCATGGGCGCTGCTGTGCAGGCGGGGATACTTGCCGGCGAAGTCAAAGACATTCTTTTGCTTGATGTAACGCCGTTGTCGCTGGGCATTGAAACTCTTGGCGGCGTGCTTACAAAGCTCATTGAGAGGAACATGACTATCCCGACAAAGAAGAGCCAGACATTCAGTACAGCCTCTGACAACCAGAGCGCAGTCAGCATCCGGGTGTTCCAGGGCGAGAGGGCCATGGCTGCTGACAACAAGCTACTCGGTAATTTTGACTTGGTAGGCATACCTCCGGCTCCAAGGGGAGTGCCGCAAATTGAAGTCACTTTTGACATTGACGCAAATGGCATTGTCCATGTCACTGCAAAGGACCTTGGCACGGGCAAGCAGCAGAGCATAAAGATCACTGCAAGCCAGAAGCTTGATGAGAAGGAGCTTGAGAGGATGCGCAAGGAGGCTGAGGAGTTCGCAGAGCAGGACAAGCAGCGAAAGGACGAAGCCGAGACCATAAACCAGGCAGACACTTTGGTTTACTCGACTGAAAAGCTGCTGTCTGACTTCAAGGGCAAGGTTGCCGCTGACAAGATTGAAAAAATAGAGAAGGGAATTGCCGAGCTCAAGGAGCTTCTCAAGGCAGAGCCAAAGGACGCTTCCAAAATCAAGGAAAGGATGGAAGAGTTCAACAAGGCCGTGCAGGAAGCGTCTACTGAGCTTTACCAGAAAGCCCAGCAGTCCGCAGCTGGCGCTGAGGGAGGCAGCAGCAACACTGGAGGCGACGGCACCGGCGGCAGCAATTACAGCACCGATGACGAAGCTTCCGGCAACAATAAAAAAGAGAAAGTAGTTGATGCTGACTACGAAGTCAAGGACGATAGCGCCAAGGGCAGCAAAAAATCAAAAAAATAAAAGATAATCAATGGAATGAAAACTGAAGCAGGTGAGAAAATGAAAATCGCTGCAAAGCTTCACGGCGCGCAATCCCTTCAGGAGCTGTTTGAGCTTGCGAAGGATGTTGTGTGGAGATACCTTAAGGTTGAGCAGGCCGGCCTTATGGTTGGCCTCGCAGAGCTCGGCATGAGCGCTGGTGCTGTGCTGGGCGCTTACTACTCGCCTGATGCCAACACAATAGTGATTAACAAAACAGTCATGAGCCAGGTGAGTGCGTTGGATGATAGGCCGCTGTACAATTCATACTGCTTCTACATCCTACTGCATGAGTACCTTCACAGCTGCGGCTTTTACGATGAGAACGAGAACCGGCAGATTGTTGCAGCCATAGCTGCGCAGGAGCTTGGCCCTGACCACGCTGTTACAAAGCTGGCCACAACAAATGATGCGATGCTTAAGCTTATAAAAGCAGGCATGCTAAACAATAAAAGAAATGCAAGCAGCATCCCTGCAGTTGCTGATGGTGGAATTGAGTTTATTGATGGGATTGACCGCAAGAACACCAACTATATAATGTAGAACTTTGCGAGCTTAGCTTATGATGGCAAATGATTTCACGATTATTACAGACCTTGGCGGGGTGCTTGTCGCTGTTGACAAGAGGAGAATGTGCGCAGAGTTCGCCAGGCACTCAACATTGTCCGCAAAGGAGATACTCTCGAATTTTTCCTCAACAAAGCTCACGAAGTTTGACCTTGGCTTTGGAAAAGGGCTTCTGACGCCTCGAGATTTCTACAGGGCTACAGCTGTCAAGCTCAGGCTCTCCGATATCAGCTTTGGAAAATTCGCAAGGCTTTATTCTGACATTTTCAGGCGCAAGGAAGATACCATCAGCCTGCTGAGAAAGCTGGGCAAAACGCACACGATTGCGCTTCTGTCCAACACCGACAGGCTTCATTATGGGCGGTGGTCAAAGCTGCTGGGCGCAGACCTGAAACTATTTAAGGAACTTGTCCTGTCCTTCCGCGTTCACGCTGCAAAGCCTAACAAAGAGATATTTTTGGCTGCAGTGAAGGCGCTTAAAGTAAAGCCAGAACAGTGCATCTACATAGATGACATAAAGGATTATGCAAAAGCCGCAAGCAGGCTCGGAATGAAGGGGATTCATTTTACTTCAGCCATGCAGCTGCAGCGTGATCTGAATAAATTGGGGATAATGGCGTAAAATGGCAGAGGATTACTACAAGACTCTCGGAGTGCCGAGGACAGCATCGATTGATGAGATAAAGAAGGCTTACAAGAAGCTTGCGAAAAAATACCACCCTGACCTTAACAAGAGCCCGGATGCTACTGAGAAGTTCAAGGAAATTAATGCTGCTGCCTCTGTGCTTGGCGACCAGAAGAAGCGCGAGGCGTACGACCGCTTTGGCAGCGCTGGCGAGGGCTTTGCAGCAGGCGGCGGGGGCTTTGGCTTCAGTGACTTTGGCGGCTTTGCCGGGATGGGCGCTGAAAATGTTGATATTGACGAGCTTTTTGAAAGGTTCTTTGGAGGAAGCAGCTTTGGCGGCTTTAGCTTTGGCGGCGCTAATCGGGGAAGGAGGCGCCAGCGAAGGGGCTCGGACCTTGTTTACGAATTAGAGGTCAGCCTTGAGGAAGCTGCAGGCGGCGTGCCGAAAACAGTTACAATCCCGAGGATGGAAAAATGCCATGAGTGCAACGGCTCGGGCGCTGCAACTGAGGATTCCATCAGGGAATGCAGCGAGTGCGGCGGCTCTGGCATGATGCAAAGGACCCAGCGCATTGCCTTTGGCACTTTCACGACAACTTCAACCTGCTCGCGGTGCAAGGGAAGCGGCAAGGTGATAACCAGCCCGTGCAAGACTTGCCACAGCCGAGGCAGGGTTGAAAAAGTCAGGAAGATTGACGTGAAAATTCCGGCAGGCGTTGATAATGGACACCGGCTGAGGATTCAGGGTGAAGGTGAGGCGGGCGAGCACGGCACGCAGCCAGGCGACCTTTACATTGCAGTCAGGGTCAGCCCGCACAGGATATTTGAGAGAAGGGGCAGTGACATTTATGCAGAACTTCCGGTTTCGTTTGCAACAGCTGCTACTGGGGGAGAGATTGAAGTCCCCACATTGGACGGCAAGGCCACGCTTAAAATCCCCCCGGGAACACAAGGCAACACCGTTTTCAGGATGGCTGGCAAGGGAATTCCTGACTTAGACACCGGCGAGAAGGGCGATGAAAACATCAAAGTCACAGTAGCCGTTCCGGAGAAGCTCACCAAGAAGCAGCACGAGCTACTCAGGGAGTTTGAGAAAGAAGAAAAGAAAGAAGGCAAAGGATTGTTTGGAAGGGTGTTCTAAACTTTTTCTCTGGCTATTTTTGTATTGCACTTTCCAACGTTCTAATTCCACTTGTAACTTTTTGAGTGTAACTGTTTGAGGAGCTATGCAATGCAAGCTCACCCCATTTCCTCACTATTTCCTGCGCCTCTGCCTGTAAAGACTTATCATTTCTTTTTTGCCGTACCATTGCAACGTAAGTGTCAAGCGATTGTGTCAGGCGCTGTAAATTGCCTTTCCGCTCCCTGCTTGGCGGGATAACCCGAATTAAATCTGTAATTACCCTGGCAGGTTCTGATGTAATTAGCTTTTCCCTCTCGCTTTCAATGAGCTTCATCTCGTAAATCTTATGTAAAACAATAACAAGGGATGTATGAGTAGCTTGCTTTTCCCTTTGTCTTTCCCTTTCCTCCTTTAGCCGCTTGCCCAACAATTCCAGCCCATAGTGAAAAAAATCAAGTTGTTCGGTTGGCGGATGAAATCTTTCCCCGGATTGAGCTTTTTTGTTATACTCATCAGCCGAAGCTGCTGCTGGAGAGGCTTTAGCTCCGTTCATGAAACTGCGCCATGCGTCCATAACCCTTACTTGGTGCACATCAATCTTCTTATCACTTACTCCGAGCTGCTCACAGGCAATTTTCCAGAAATACACAACGTCCTTTCTCCGAACATACATGGAACTCCTCCCCTCATCTGTCCTAAACGCTACCACCATAGAACTGGCATCAGAGTTCTGTAATATTGTCTCAAGCATTTGCTGTGGTCTCGCCGCGCTTTCAGGGTTTGATTTGAAGATTGTTTCTACCCTTACATACCTCTTGGCAACCTGAGCCCTGTAGGCCTGGCTAAGGGTACCAACCTGAAAGCCGTAGAATCCGGCAGCGGCCAAAAACTGGCCAACAGCTTCTAATCGCTGCTGACCTCCTAAATCGGCCATGCCAGCAATTACATCCTCTGCCCACACCTTTGGTCTTGATAGGAAGTCAAGTTCAGAACTTTCAGCATTGGGCTCGCTGAGCCGTCTGGCACTTCCTTTTACGGCTGTGTGTTCATACTCTTTAAAAAATCCTTCAGCCTGCTCGTAAAGTACAGTTGTCAGCATTTTGCTTATTTTACTCCCCAAATAGTCTGTCCCTTCAGGGTAATCAACGAAGATTTAAAAAGGTTATTTGGTAGCGGAACAAATATATATGCGGCATTTTTACTACGGCTTATGAGAGAAGTTGTTGTTGGCAATTTCAGCCTCAAAGCCACCCTTGAATCCGGCCAGCTGTTCCGCTGGCACCATGGCAGCAACGGCTTTTATCACATCGTTGCCGGTGATTCAATAATAAAAGTCCGCCAGAGCGGCGATAAAATTGAATACGACAGTAGCAATACAAAATTTGATGTCAAAAAATTCCTAGGCCTGAACCACAGCTACAGCAAAATAATAGGTTCAGTAAGCAAGGATAAAGTAATTGCTGCTGCCGTAAAAAAGCACCGCGGCCTCAGGATTCTTGAGCAGGACCTTTGGGAGTGCACGGCATCTTTCATCTGCTCCTCATTTTCCAATATCCCCCGGATAAGGCAGTGCATTGAAAAAATTGCTGCTGCATTCGGCAGCAGGATGGAATTTGATGGCATCGCTTCCTCCTCTTTTCCGCAGCCGCAGCAAATCACTGACTTTTCAAGGCTGAAAAAGTGCGGCCTGGGCTACCGCGCAGAATACCTGTTTGAAACAGCAAGGATTTTTGCAAGCAGCAATGGTGAATATTCCAAACAGCAGCTGCAGAAGCTAAGCTATGAAGAAGCAAAAAATAAGATTATGGAATTGCCTGGCGTTGGCAGCAAGGTGGCTGACTGCATCCTTTTGTTTTCATGCGGCTTTTACGGGGCTTTCCCGGTGGATGTCTGGATTCAGAGGACAATGGTTGGCAATTATGGCCGCGAGATTACATCATTTGCCGCTGGCCGCAAACCCAGCGAGAAGGTTGTCGCTGAATTCGCCAGGGGCTATTTCGGGGAGTATGCGGGCTATGCGCAGCAGTTCCTGTTTCATAACGCGAGAACTTCCCGGAAAACGCTACCTAATAAATTGAACATTGGGAAGGTTTCTGAACTCATTGTCCCCAGTCACAAATTTTAAGCCTTCCGCTTCGGCTATTGAGTAGCCAAGAGCATCAGTATAGGAAAAATGAGTTTTTTTGTCTTTTATCTTTAGGGATGCTGCGAAAAAGATATGCTCATCCTCTATTTCGATAAGAATCCTTTTATAAAGCCCAAACTGTCTTTTGGCAACGACTTCGCCATTATTTCTTAGCATGTAAGTGTATAGCTCGTAAAGATTGAATAGTGTCGTATGGCCTCTGAATCCTGTATATTTGGCGTAGGCTGGGCTACCGTTGGCCATTTCAATCAACGCATATGTATCGAAGAAATATTCTACCATTTACTCCACTCCTTTCTTAGCTCATCCTTTGCCTTCTGTGCATCAATCTTTTTATCCTTAATTGTTCCAAATGCTGCTTTCAGTGGATTTTCCACTTTTAGGTCTATGGTTACCTCCTGGTCCTTAACCAGGCCTGCTTCCTCTACCTTTTCCTGCGGGATTATTATTCCAAGAGAATTTCCCCATTCCCTTACCCTTGCCCTTACCATTACCATAATTATACATTAAATATAACTAATATAAAAGCTTTGCGCATTCCTTATTCCTCTAAACCTCAAATTTTCTGAAGAACTGCTTTTTCAGTATTTCTGCTGCTGCAAAATAGACGAGCACTATTGCAACCGTGAACAGGAGGACGCTTAGGGGCAGCTTTACAAATCCAAAGAACCTGCCACCGAGAGCGGTGTAGGCGATAGCCACTGCAGCGATTCCTGAGGCAGCTGATGTGATTACCAGCCATTTGCTGGGCTTGCTTTTGAGGAACACGTATTTTGTCCTTATTGCGAATGTCACTGCAATCTCAGAGAGGGCTGACTCGATGAACCAGGCTGTCCTGAGAAGCTCAGGGCTTGCTTTCATCAGTATCATAAGCGGCAGCATGAATGCAAGGTCAAAAAGCGTGCTAAGGATTCCAAAGTAGAGCATGAATTCTGATATGACTTTTATGTTCCACCTTTTTGGCTTTTTCAGGAGCTCTTCATCAACGTTGTCTGTTGACACTGTAAGCATTGGCATGTCGCTCAGGAAGTTGTTCAGCAGTATCTGCGATGGCAGCAATGGTATGAATTTCAGGAACAGGGAGGTGACAGCAACGGTAAACATGTTGCCGTAATTTGCGCTTATCGTGTTTAGTATGTATTTTGTTATGTTGCCAAATGTTTTTCGCCCTTCTATGATGCCTTCGGCCAGTGCCCCCAGGCTTTTTTGCAGCAGGATTATGTCTGCTGCTTCCTTTGCGACTCCAGTTCCGGAGTCAACTGAGATGCCCACGTCAGCGGCCTTGAGTGCTGGCGCGTCATTTATGCCGTCTCCCAAAAAGCCCACTATGTTTCCTTCCTTGTTAAGTGTGGCCACTATCCTGTATTTCTGCTCGGGTGTCACCCTCGCGAATACGTTGTATTTGGTGATGTAAGTGTCAAACTCGTTTTCCTTCAGGCGCTCAAGCTCTTCGCCAGTGACAACCCTGTTATCGGCTATTTTCAGGCCCACGTCGCCGCATATTTTTCTGGTTACGATTGGGCTGTCACCGCTGATGACCTTTATTGCGACCTTGAGCTTTTGCAGGATTCTGAGCGAGTTTTTGGCGCTTTTTTTGGGCGGGTCAAGGAATAGCAGGAAGCCCAGCATCTGCATTCCCTTCTCATCGGGCTTTGATGTTTTTCGCTTTCCTGTTCTTTTGCCAGCAACTGCTATCACCACGTAGCCGTCCTTTTCGTATTTCGCAACCTGCCTGCTTATCTTTTCGGCCAATGATTTTGTAATGGGCCGGGCTTTCCCTTCAAGCAGCGCTGATTTGCACGCCTTCAGCATTGACTCGGGCGCTCCTTTGGCTATGAGCATTGTGCCTTTTCCGCCGCCTCCGTTTTTTTGATCGACCTTTTTACCGAAAAAGGTCGTGCCTCTGTTTTCCTGCACAAGCACGCTCATCCTGCGCCTTTCGAAGTCAAAGTCATTCCTGCCGATAACCCTGTACTTCTGGAGCAGGTGCTGGATTTTTTTTGCATGGCTGCTTTCAAGGACTGCCAGGTCTATTGGGTTGCTAAGGGTGTGGTCGCCTTTTCCATAGGAAGAGTTGCATAGCAGCCCGTACAGCACCAGCTGCTCATCCTTCTTTGCGTCCATGCTTACGTAGCCCTGCAGCGAGAATTTTCCGTCTGTAAGCGTGCCTGTCTTGTCGCAGCACAGCGTGTCTATGTTCCCGAGGTCTTCCACTGAGGCAAGGCGCTTTATCACTACCTTCTTTTTTGCCATTTTCATGGCGCCGTTGGCGAGCGCGATTGTCATCACGATTGGTAGGACTTCGGGCGTTATTCCTACAGCGAGGGCAACCGCGAAGAAGAACGAGTCAAATATGCCTTTGCCAAGTATGGCATTGGCTGCGAATATGAATGCAGTCATTGCCAGTATTACCTTCAGCAGGAAGTTGCTGAACTTCTTGATGCTCCTTTCAAAGTCTGATTCGAAATTTTGCTTCAGGTAGGTTGCGGTTTTCCCGAAGAAAGTGTTTTTGCCTGTTGCAGTTACCACGCCTTTGGCAGTTCCTCCAGTTACCGAAGTTCCCATGAACGCCATGTTGGTAAGGTACTGCGGCAGCGAGTGTTTCCTGCTGGCTATTGCTGCCTGCTTTGCAACCGGGGCTGATTCGCCAGTGAGTGCTGACTCGTCAACCATCAAGTTTTCAGCTTCAAGAAGCCTGATGTCAGCAGGCACTATGTCTCCTGCTCTCAGGTAAACTATCTCTCCAGGCACAATCTGCTTTGCATCTACCTGCGCCTTTTCACCGTTCCTTTCGACAGTCGCAGCCAGGGTGACGTACCTGTTAAGCTCCCTGAGAACCCGCTCTGCCTTGTACTCCTGTGCAAAGCCCAGCGATGAGTTTACCAGCACAATGGACAGTATTACAACAGAATTTACCTTTTCTCCGAGGAAATAAGAGGCAATTGCCGCAAAAATAAGGACAATTACAAGTGCGTTCTTGAATTGCGATAGCAGGATTGTGCGCCAGTCCTTGCGCTCCTTTCCGAGGATTTCATTCTGGCCGTATTCCTCAAGCCTTCTTTCTGACTCTGCTTCTGTGAGGCCCTGCGGTGAGCTTTTCAAGTACTCAAACAGCTTGTTTGCCGGCAAAGCCCAAAGTACTACCTTACCTCTTTTGTCTGAAGCCACGATATAATCTCACAGAATCCTATTTGCTGCGCGTGCTTAAAAACATTTCTTCGCGCGCTGTTCATAATTCTATGTTAAGTAATAAAAAATACACGCGTAACTAATCACTTTGTTGCAAATTTCTATCGAAGTAATCCCTAGTTAGCAACACCTTTTCTTTACATACATTCAGCAATTCGTTTGACATAGAAAACTTAGACTTTCTAATTTTATCAGTATAATAGTACAATATGATCCTAATGTTGTCCTCAGCAGTTAACTTTTTTATAACTGGTACAAAATCTGTGTCACACGCAAGCAAGACGACACTCCTGTATTTTTTTGAGGTAGCAATTGTCATTAAATCCATCACTAATAGAGTATCAACCCCTTTTTGAGTGAAGTTGCCATCCAATTTTTGCACCCGACCCTCTCGAATTGTAATTTCCGGATGTTTAGATAGCTTGGAAATAAAAGTGTCGTATCCGGCCTTAAACTTCACTTCTCCTTCCGTGGGAGGTGTTCCTTGAAACGGCGGAGCGGTATAGTAGTAAATCTCATTCATCCATAACCCTGTCTTTATCGCAAGATATTTACAAAGTTTCACAATATCCACTTTCAAATACTTGCCGTTACCAAAGTGCTTAGAAATCTCACTAAGGTACCCTGCATCTACAAGCACTGCTGTGTTTTCAAGTGTCAACTAAATCCCTCAAACAATCAAAACCTTAATTCATTTAGAAGTAAAAAGGTTCATCAAGCGTCCCCGTAGGAACACTTGGGCTCATGTTAATCTTGAAGTAGGCATAAGTGATATTTAAACCTTTCGTTGCATTACTGGTTTCGTGTTGCGTTACTGCTTTCCAACTTCGTTACCTGCGATGGGTATTGTCTAACAGTGACCTAACATTTTTGTCAACGTAGCCCTACCGCTTTTTGTTCTTAATCCTTTTTGATATCCTGCCACAGCCCTATTATGTTGCCTTCGGTGTCTTTGGTGTAGGAAGCGTATCCCATGTCTCCCACCTTAATTTTTGGCACAATGAGCTTGCCTCCAGCTTTTTCCACGTTTTTCGCAGCAGCATCAATGTCGCTGACGCTTACTGTTATAACCGGGCCTGTTATCGGGCTTTTGCGCTGCATCATGCCGCCGTTTATGGCGCCCGGATTCAGCGGCCCTTTGTCGCCTGTTTCTGTTGTCATTAAGATTGCGTAACCCATGCTAGGGATGGCATTTATTTTCCAGCCGAAAGCCTGCTCATAGAACTTCTGCGCCCTTGCCATGTCATCAGCAGGTATCTCAAAATGCACAACCTTGTCCACACTAATCACC
>JAHFTU010000096.1 GCA_023269295.1 Candidatus Woesearchaeota archaeon
CGTCCGTGCTGCCATTTGGCATGTCAGGGTGAGCGTCTTTCGCAAGCTTCTTGTACTTGGCGTCAATGAGTGCGAAGTCCATGCAGTCTTCTTCAACTCCCAGCGTTTTTCTGGCTTCCTTTCGTTTTTCCTGTATGTCATCATCTTCGGCAAATTCCTTGATGAATTTCTCAGGCGTCTTTGCCCCTTCCATGACTGACTGGAGCTCTGTTTCAAGCAGCTTCATTACGACGTACATGTTTTCAGCATAGTTGTTCATCCTGCCATAGCTGTAGTGGCAGTATGAGCCGAGGGCGTACCAGGACACCCTTGCCGCTACTTTCCGCATCGGCGCTCTTTCTTCTGGGATGTCCACTGAGTTTGGTTGTATTCCTATGCTTTTGAAGGCGAAGAGTATTTTGTTATTGAACTGGGTTGTTCTTCGTGAAAAGGAGTCCTTTATTGGGACTGCCTCAATTGTGCGGCCGCGTATCGTAACTGGTATCATGAGTTTTGGAATTGGCGGCTGTTATATAAGCGTTTGCAGCGTTGGCACATGGCACGGGCTCTTTGCTTTGGGCATTACAGTAAAATATATAAAACAGGAGAAAAACATATGTCGGATATCCGTTAAATGGAGGAATTAAATGGAAAAATGGGAGAATCTCGCTGATGAGCAATCGCTTCAGAAGACTGTTGCGGCGCTAAAAGGCAGCGGCATCGAGGCTGTTGTCGTCAAGGATGGCGCTGAGGCTAAGAGAAAAGTGCTTGAGTTGGTGCCAGTGGGCGCTGAAGTCATGACGATGACCTCTGTCACATTGGACACTATCGGAGTGGCGCAGGAGATTAACGAGTCTGGCAAGTATGATTCGGTCAAGAAGAAGCTCATGTCAATGGATCGGGCGACGCAGGGCAGGGAGATGCAGAAGCTCGGTGCTGCGCCCGAATGGGCTTTGGGCAGCGTGCACGCAGTCACCGAGGATGGCAAAGTCATTGTCGCGTCGGCAACGGGCAGCCAGCTGCCTGCCTATGCGTACGGTGCCGGTAAGATCATATGGGTCGTTGGCGCGCAGAAGATTGTCAAGAGCCAGGAAGAAGGCATGAAGCGCATTGTTGAGCACACGTTCCCGCTGGAAAATGCCCGGGCGCAAAAGGTCTACGGCATGGGCAGCAACATTTCCAAGGTGCTTATCATTAGCAAGGAATTCGCGCCTGGCAGGATCACGATGATCCTGGTTAAGGAGAAGCTGGGCTTCTAGGCAGTCACATTTTTATACAATCTTTTTCTTCTTGCTATTTTATGTCAAAGTTTGTAGTCCTGTCACATTTCCAGGCAGTTGAGATAACCAGGGCCATCCTTGACAAAAAGGATTTGGTCAGGGCTTCGCTTGACCTGGGCCTTACCGCGTCAACAGTGAAGTTTGACTACAGGAAGCAGCTCGTGGTATTTTCAGAGGAGGAGAAAATTACTTTTGACGAGGTCTCAAAAATCGCGTCAACCGAGAATGTTTGCTTTGTTGTTGAGAAAGGAAAGACAGCTGCAACAAAAATCCAGCTTTTCTCTGCAGAGACCAACCGCTTCTACAAGCTTTTTCCGACAAGGGACGCGCCCACTGCCGAGATTTCAGGCATCAGGATGCACCGCGTCCAGGAGCGCTCGCCATGGGAGGACACTGAGGACAAAATAAAATGCGTTGAGCCTTTAGGCGGGATGGTTCTTGACACGTGCTGCGGCTTGGGCTACACTGCGATTGCTGCTGCTGTCAGCAAGAAAGTTGAGCGGGTCTACACTTTTGAAAGGGACAAGAACATGGTCCTGCTCGCTGACTATAATCCGTGGTCGCAACCGCTTTTCGCTGACATTAAAATCAAGCTTGCCCTTGATGATGTTTCCACAGCAATAAAATATTTTGATGCCAATTTCTTTACTGCAATAATTCATGACCCGCCGCGCATGGCGCTCTCGCCAGAGCTTTACTCATCAGAGTTTTACCAGCACCTGTTCCGTGTCCTGAAAAAAGGTGGGAAGCTTTACCACTACACCGGCAGCCCTGGAGAAAAGCGCGGCATTAACATCCCAAGGGGCGTGGTCAGGAGGCTGAAGGAAGCCGGATTTTCCAGCGTTATTGAGCGAAAAGACGTTTTGGGAGTTGTTGCGGTAAAATAAAAGCGAGTGGGGGCATACTTATCCCGATTTCTCTACAGCAAAGCTTAAGAATGAGCGGGAGTTCACAAGCGTTCCCATGAACGCAATTTCAAAGCGACCAACAATTGTACAATCACTAGAGCAGATGGCAAAGACTCCGCCAACTCAGGCGGGCAGTTCTGGCGATAAAATTCCGCCTTCAGTTAAGCCAACTTATCAGGGCCCTTCAGACGACGACCAGCTTCGCTATACAGTACCGCTTGTCCTAGGCATGCAACCTAAAATGTATTTGTTGCCGGAGGATTATCACACATCGCAAGGCGAGGCTTCTCAGGGCAAAAACGGCTCGCTGTATCACGGCAAAAACTGACATCGCCAAACTGATATCATTAACTTTATAAACAACCCTAAAATTTCTTTATTCGCATGAAGCGATCATCCCGTCGTTGGAAGAAAAAGCGCCAGATGCGCTGGAAGTGGCAGCGCAAGAGGATAAAGCGCCTAAAGAGGGTCAGGAAGCGCAGGGCTGAAAGATACGTTTAAGGTCACTTTTTTATTTCTATCATTTCTTCATATTTTAAGAAGGTTGGGTTGGCTGTCTGTTGCTCTTATCTTGCCTTGATAATCTCGTAGAAAATTGCCCTTGGGCTATTTGGATCTTTCACCGGTTTAAGATAAGGAATCTCTTTCCTGGGCTTCATATAATTCATGGTGGCCTTTGCAATATCGTTTATGTCCATAGCTAGTATGCGTAGCTGCAGGCCTCCTACTTTCTCTACCTCCTTAAGTTCAAATCCAAGTACAGCTTCAAGCTTAGCAGCTGGCAAATGCACCTTTTCTAAACGGGCCTTAATTGAACTCACCTCTTCAGAAAATTTTTCCTGCTCTATGGTGCTAAATCCCCGCTCCCCAGTGAAATAAGCTTCAGACCCATCAGCGGTAACAATCCTTAACGCGTATGCTTTTATGTCCTGGAACGAAATTTTCCCCATTCCTTGAGCAATTGCGACTGCCATTATAGCTGCGTAGGCCTTGTGCGGAAACAGTTGTTTATAACTGTCAAGACGCCAGCCCTGCGGTTTTGCATCAGGCGCAGTTGCATTAGGCCTGATTGTGTGGCCCTTCAGCAATTCCTCAATTGTTATTCCTGCCATAGTATTGAGAGGGTAATGGCAGTTTGGTTTTAAATCTAGCGGCACCGGCACCCATTTGCCCAGTGGGACAGTAACCTTTAAATATAACCCCAGAGTTATGACGCTTCCCGTCACAGATTCGTCTGTGGCGCTGGATATGACCGCCGCTGTGTATGATTTTTTTGGTTGAGCTTTTTCGCAAAAAGGTCATTTCACGGTTTCTGTCCCTTAGCGAACGTTTAAGGGTTTACTGATCAAGGGTGCACGCAGAGCTAGCGCTGTCAAAGGCGTTAACAAAGCGAGTGCCCTTATTGTTGGATGAATGCCTGACATACCCATGTCATGCACGATTGAGGCAGAAGTGCATAAATAACAAACAGCAACGCATCATAATATAGAGACAGAAAAACTGTCTCTACGCATCGGGCAAATCCCGATGCTGTGATGACTTGTGATATGTGAAGGTGCACGTCAATTCTTTTAAGAAAGCAGTTAGCGAAACCGAACCAAATATTCCCGTCAGGATAATTGATTCAGCAGCTGCTATACAAATGCAGTTAGCTTTTGGATTGAACCTTTTTTTAAAAGGGACAATTTCCGTTTATCCTGCGGACGATCGCCGCTATCTGGATCCGACTTAGCCATGCATGTTTTCCGAGAGGAAGCAGACGGCTCAGTAACGCGTCGATAATCTGCCCTAAGGCCCGGGATAACCTTGCGAAAGTGAGGATAATACCGGATTGTGAATAGGCGCTGGAATGCCTTATTTGCCAAACGCAAGGCCTTAGGATGAGTCGGCGTCCGATTAGGTAGTTGGTGGTGTAACGGACCACCAAGCCAAAGATCGGTAGGGGCATTGAGAGATGTAGCCCCGAGAAGGGCACTGAGACACTGGCCCTAGCCCTACGGGGTGCAGCAGGCGCGAAAACTTTACACTACGCGCAAGCGTGATAAGGGGATCCAGAGTGCTCAAGCACTGCTTGGGCTTTTGCCAACGGTAAATACTTTGGCGAATAAGTGGTGGACAAGACTGGTGCCAGCCGCCGCGGTAACCCCAGCACCACGAGTGGGGATCGTATTTATTTGGTCTAAAGCGCTCGTAGCCGGTCATGTAAATCTTTTGTGAAATCGTTGCGCTTAACGTAACGGCGCGCAGGAGAAACTGCAAGACTAGGGACTGGGAGGCGTCAAGGGTATTCCTGGGGGAGCAGTAAAACATATTCGCTTGCAGCTCATAGCTGTAAACGGATGTTTACAGTGCTATAATCCTAGGAGGACCACCTGTGGCGAAGGCGCTTGACGAGAACAGGTTCGACGGTGAGGGGCGAAAGCTAGGGGAGCGATCCGGATTAGATACCCGAGTAGTCCTA
>JAHFTU010000034.1 GCA_023269295.1 Candidatus Woesearchaeota archaeon
TATGAGTTGTTCAAGCCCTCAAAATCCGTAAAGCTGGCAAGCCATATACCGCTCGCATCAAGGCAGGACAAGAAGATTGCCCTGTCAATGGTGAACGAGATTCTTGCAAGGATGGATTTTTCTTTTGACAGCAAGAAGGAAACTCAGGGCATGGTGTGGTCGCGGCTCATCAGCAAGTCCTTTCTTACAAAGAGAGAGATGTATGCCCTGCTTGGGTTCCTAAGAAAAGTGATTAAGATGATAAAATGAGCGGTATGATGATAAAAAACCTTGTTTTTGACTGGTCTGGAACGCTAAGCAATGACTTGCACATGGTCTACGAAGCGGTAATGAAAGTGTTTGAGCATTTTGGCGTTAAGCGCATCAGCCTTGACGAATTCCGCCTTTCGTACACGTTGCCTTATATGGTTCACGCGAAGAAATTCGGGATTAATGTTGATAAGGAAACGCTTGACAAAGTCTTTGCGCAGCATTTTCGTAACTGCGGATTCCCTCAGCCGCTGCCAGGAGTTGAGAAGGTTCTCCAGCAGCTTAAGTCATCTGGCAAGGATATGATTGTGCTCAGCAGCCACAAGCAGGAGTTTCTTGAGGAGGAAGCGGCGAGGTTTTTTGGCAGCAACTCGGGATATTTCCTTAAGCTGTTTGGCAGCGTCCATGACAAGGAGGAGGTGATTGGTGATGTTATCAGGGAAGTTGGCTTTGCCCCTTCGGAGACCATCATGGTTGGCGATACTGAGCATGATATTTTTGCCGGCCATCGTGCCGGTTTAGTCACTGCTGCTGTTCTTTCTGGTTACCGTCCTAAGGAAAAGCTTGCGTTGGCAAAGCCGCATTTCATAATTAACGATGTCTCCGAGTTATTCAAGCTGGGGATTTTTTAGCTTTTAGCTCGTCAAAATATTTCCTGACTCTAATATCTCCAGCTGGCTTTGCGGCTTCTCCCAGGGCATAGTAAACGCGCTGGGCTTCGGGTCCCCAGCTGTAGCTCCCGGCTTGTTTTTCTACCTTGGCTATCTTGAAATGCCCTTTTTTCACGCCGTTGCGCAGGCTGTAATAGATTGCGCGCATGCTTACCTTAGGGAATATCCTCACGTAGTGCTTGTAAGCCTCGTAGCCGTGCAGCTCCCCAAACTGCGATAGAAGCTCTGTTATGTTTTGCCTCACAGGGCTTCCGGCAGGTCTTCCGCGTTTCATCTTCTTTTTTATTCGTTTTTTTGGTTTTTTTATTCGTTTTTTGATTGACCCCCGAGTCGCTTTTTTAGCGACTTGGCCCAATCTTGCTTTGGCAAGATTTGGTTTTTCCTAAAAAGGTCATTGTGCATAAATACCTTTCCATATTGAATTTAACCAGAGTTAATGCGTGTTTGGCAAAGATTTAAATAGTAATATGAGGCAGCACCACCAAATCGTATTCGTTGATTGGATTAAGCTTTAAAGTGTGAGGTGAATCGGATGGTTGAAGGAAGATGCATGAAGTGCAAGAAGCCTGTCCAGATTAAGGACGGCAAGGAAGTTGTCATGAAGAATGGCATGAAGGCCATGAAGGGAACATGCCCGAAGTGCGGCACAAAGGTTTTCAGGATTCTTGGAAAGGCGTAATCGCCTTTTTTATTTTTTTTATCTGTTCTCGATTAAATTTTTAACCTACATTGTTTCCCGCTGGAGCTATGGAACTTGATATTGCAGCGTTTAACGAAGCGCTTCAGAAAAACGCCATTGTTGTCATCGGCTGCAGCTGCGAGATTCACTATAGCGGCAGGGCTGAGAGCTTTCTCGGCAGCGGCGACCGTCTCATAATTATCAAGTCAGACAAAACCCTCCTGATACATCAGCCCGCCGGGAGCGCGCCCATAAACTACATGAAGGACGGCACGAGCTACAATCTGGTGAAGGAAGAGGGAAAGCTCGTGCTCCACTGCAGCAACATCGCCGTTAAGGAGTACATGGATGTCTTCATTTCAAAAGTTCACTCTTTCCAGCAGCTTCAGATGGAAGACCCTGCAAAAATCCAGCTTGTTGGCTCTGAGAGGGATATGTCTGACATGGTTTATGACAACCCCAATTTAATCGAGCCGGGCTTCCGGCCCCTCAGCAGAGAGGAGCACACAAAGTACGGCTTTATTGACGTTTTTGGCTACGACAAGAACAATATTCTGGTCGTGATTGAATGCAAGCGCTACACCGCTGACCTTAAAGCAGTTGACCAGTTGCAGCGCTACGTTACCAAGATTAAGCAGCTCAGGGGCCTTGACAGAGTCCGCGGCATCATCGCTGCCCCTGAAATTTCCCCAAACACCTTGCAGATGCTGAAGGACAACGGCTTTGAGTACCGCAAGATTGCCCCGCCAAAGTACCTTGAGCGGTTCAGCAGAGATCAGAAAAGCTTGGGCGACTACATGTAACTAAAAAAAGCAGCTTTATTTTCTTCCCATGGATTTTTCCTTGTTCGCAATGACTAGCAGCGTCTTGACAACGGCATCGGGGTTAAGTGATATCGAATCAATGCCGCATTCAACCAAAAACTCTGCAAATTCGGGGTAATCTGAAGGCGCCTGGCCGCAAATCCCTATTTTTCTTTTCTTTTTTTTTGCAACAGCGATAACCTGGCTTATGAGCTTCTTTACGGCATCATTTCTTTCGTTGAATATGTGGCTTATCAGCTCAGAATCCCTGTCTACCGCAAGCGTGAACTGTGTCAGGTCGTTGCTGCCGATGCTGAAGCCGTCAAATATCTCGGCGAATTCCTCAGCGAGGATTGCGTTGCTTGGCACCTCGCACATCACATAAACCTCAAGGCCGTTCTTGTGCTGCTTCAGCCCGTAGGATGACATGGCAGCGATAACTTTTCTACCTTCTTCCGGAGTCCGGCACATTGGCACCATTACCTTCACGTTTGCCAGTCCAATCTCTTCCCTAGCTTTTATCAGCGCCTTGCATTCGAGCTCAAAGGCTTTTTTGTAGTTGTCGCTGTAATACCGCGCAGCGCCCCTCCACCCTATCATCGGGTTGTCTTCCTTCGGCTCAAATGCCTGCCCTCCAATGAGGTTGGCGTATTCGTTGGTCTTGAAGTCGCTCATTCTCACTATGACGTCTTTCGGGTAGAATGCGGCTGCGATTGTCGCAACCCCTTCCGCCAGCTTGTCAATGAAGAATTGCTTCTTGTCCTTGTAGCAGTAAGTTAGCCCCTCTATTGTTTTCTTTGCTACAATATCCTTGAGGTTGTCATATCCAACAAGCGCGAGCGGGTGTATTGCGATGTAGTTGTTTATTATGAACTCCTCCCTTGCCAGGCCGACTCCTGATACTGGCAGGAAGCTTTGCTTGAAAGCCTCTTCGGGGCTTCCTATGTTGACCATTAGCTCTGTTTTTGTTTTCGGGAGCTTTTTCAGGTCAAGGTGCTGGACTTCGTACTTCAGCATGCCATCGTAAACCCTGCCTTCTTCGCCTGCTGCGCAGCTCACTGTTATTTTCTGGCCCGGAACTATCTTTTCTGTTGCGTTGTTTGTCCCAACAATGCAGGGTATGCCTAATTCGCGGCTTATGATCGCTGCATGACAACTGCGGCCACCTCTGTTTGTGACTATTGCGGCTGCCATTTTCATGACAGGGACCCAGTCAGGGTCTGTCATTTCGGTTACAAGCACTTCACCCTGCTGGAATTCCCTGATGTGCCTTACGTCCCGTATCACGTGGGCTTTGCCCTGGCCTATCCTGTCTCCCACGCTCAGGCCTTTCACAACTAATCTGCCTTTTTCCTTGAGCACGTAGCTGTCAAGCACAGTTGTGTCCTTGCCTGCCTGCACTGTTTCAGGCCGCGCCTGCACGATGAACAGCTTGTTTAGGACTCCGTCTTTTGCCCATTCAAGGTCCATTGGCATTGGCTTCCTGTTTTTCTGGGAGTAATGGTTTTCCACGATGCACGCCCACCTTGCCAGGGTTAGAATCTCTTCATCGCTTAGAACGTGGCGCTTTCTTTCCTCGTACGGCACAACCACGTTTCTTGTTGTTGCTGAGCCTCCGAGCGAGTATACCATCCTGAGCTTTTTGTCGCCGAGCTTCTTGGAGATTATTGCCTTGAAGCCTTTCATCAGGGTTGGCTTGAATACCCTATACTCATCGGGGTTTATCCTGCCCTTTACGATGTTCTCGCCCAGCCCGTACCCTGCGCTTATGACAACCGCATCCTTGAATCCTGATTCTGTGTCTATTGTGAATATGACTCCTGAGCCTGCCTTGTCAGACCTCACCATTTTTTGCACTCCGATTGACAGGGCAACCTTGAAGTGGTCAAACCCTCTCTCATGCCTGTAAACTATGGCGCGGTTTGTGAAAAGAGAGGCAAAGCACAGCTTGCACGCCTCAAGCAGCGAGCTATGCCCTCTTATGTTGAGGTAGGATTCCTGTTGCCCCGCAAATGAGGCACCCGGAAGATCCTCCGCCGTCGCCGAGCTTCTTACGGCAACGTCCGTGTGCTCGCCATATTCCTTGCACAGCTTTGTGTAGGCTTCTATAATCTCGTTTTTGAGCTGCACCGGGAATTCTGCCCCCCTGATGAGCTCCCTTATCTCCAGCCCGGCTTCAGCCACCTTTTCAACGTCTTTTATGTTCAGGCCTGTGAGAATTCTTTTTATCCGCTTTTCAATTCCAGCTTCCCTGATAAATTGGCGGTAGGCTGTTGCTGTTATTGCGAAGCCGTTTGGTATGTTTACTCCTTTCCTGCCGAGCTCGCGGTACATCTCGCCGAGCGAGGAATTCTTCCCGCCCACAAGCGGGGTGTCCTCTATGGCTATCTCGTTAAACCGCAGAATAAGAGCGCTCTTTTTGCCGTTGCTTCCATTAGCCAACCTGACTTTCCCCCTTTTTATTCGCTATAGCAAATGGCACAAAAATTTAGACATTTAATATGCCATTTGCTATTAGTCGAGGACAGTGTTTTGCTCAGCTATCTCCGTCCTCGACTATAAATGCTGCCAGCTTTCTTCGCTTATAGCAAATTGCAAAGATAAATGTTTTACTTGCAATTTGCTATTTGGCAAATCTCGCAAAAGTTCCAAAATCACCGAGATTTGCCATTATTTAAACTTTGCTTTTTGCAGTGCTATTAACACCATTAGCCTAGCTCAGCAATTCCAGTCCCCTTCTGTACTCCGCTATCGTCTCTCCGGATTTTATTCCCGCTTTTGCGGCTTCCTGCATCATCTCGGAAACTGTTATCCCTACTGCTTCCGCAGCTTTATCAAGGGAGCATTTTCCAGTCCTGTAAAGCTCTAAGTGTTTTTGAATCAGGAATTGCTTTCTGCCTAAAATGACAAGCTCCTTTAAAGCTTTCGTCTTGTCAATATGCTCCTCTTCGGCAGTTTTTTCCACCATCCTTACAATGTCTGTTTCAAGCCTTGCCCCCAAAAACGAAACTTCGCTCATTTTAAGTCCTCCATTGCCTTTTCTATAAGATAGCTGTCAAACCAGCCTTCTTCCTGAAGCGTCTTCAACGCTGATACAGCTTTTTCACGGCTTATTTTATTCTTTTTGAACAAGCTTACAACAATCTCAATGCTGCCAACAAGTGGCATGTTGCTGGTCTGGGCTGCTTTTCTTCCTTGCCTATTGTCCGTTGCTATGGCGCAGTTATTTTTAATTCCGGCAGCAACGGTTGAAGCTTCGCCTTTTGCCATGTTAAAGTCTTTTCTGATTTTGTCTATTCGGTCATTATCGTATTTTATCACGGCTATTTTCTTCTCTTTGTTAAGCCGCTCCACAAGCAAAGCGTCCTGAAACATCTTCGGTTTTCCAGCCATAACCTCAGCGAACACGTAATCAGTGAGATTAATCTCATATGTATTCGAAGCAGTTTCAAGTATTGTTGCCTTCGCTAAGAGTATTGCAGTGCACGCATCCATCATCATTTCTGTTTCCATTTAACAATATTAAATAACGTTAAATATTTAAACCTTTCGGTTCCAAGGCAATAAGTTATGCCTCACATGCTGTCCAGAATCCTGTGTGCATCCAGCGCTTTCTCCTGCCTGAGCAGCTCCTTCATCTCGGCATTTGCTGTCGCTGCCATTTTTGACTTCGTAATCTCGGCATCATTGCCGCTCACCCTCGCGAACCTGTCTGCCATTATGAGGCCGTAAGGGTATCCTGGGAAAGCTAAGTCGTTGGACTGCAGCTTCAATGCCGCCAGAAAGGCCTCCAGGTCTCCTGCATCTGCAGTTTCAACTCTGAATATGTAGGATGCATTCTGATTGAGCCTCGCAACACAGACTGTTGCCTTGTGCCTCTCGTTTTTTTCGTGTGAAACTATGATGTAACCATCTTTTCCTTCAGAAATCCTGTCCGCAGCTGCAATGAGCGGCTCCCCTTCAGTTGTCAGCAGCGAGCACGTTTTTGCCACAGCGCCAACAATAATGTTGTTTCCTGAAGCAGCCGCAAGCAAGCTCTCCATTTCACTTTTTTCTCTGCTGCTGAAAGTTTCCAGCGTTCCGTCCAGCACTATGAACTTCCTGGTTCCACCGTCGTAGTTTTTTGATAAACCTTTTTCGATAAAAAGGTTTGCTGCTGCGAGCTCAAGAATCCTCCTCATTGCTCCAGCTGCCCTACCCAGGCCCGAGCCGTCATTTTCGGCTGCCGCTGGTGAAATTCCAAAGCTCTCTAACTCTAAAAATCCGTTATTTTCAGTCACAGGGCGGTCAAGGTTGGAGTCAAACAGCTGTGCCTTGTAAACTATCTTGCCGCTGTCCTGGACAGAGGCCTTAACGGTAAGAAAGCCCTCCTTCTGCCGCACCATTGCAATCCTGCTGCCTGAAGTTGCCACGGCTGCGGTCCTGACGCGGTGAATCTCTGCAGAGGGTGTCTTTACAATCTCGGCATTTCCGCCGTCAACAAAGGCAACCAATGAGCTGGCTGGTGATTGTGGCAGTGGCCTCCAATCATCTTTCTTCAGCTCGTAAAGCGGCATGGCTGCTGCCTTGACCTGTGGCTTTTTATTCTTTTGTCTATTTTGCCAGGAAAGTATTAATAGGCAGCAGCCATTTTTTTCAGGAATGGGAGTTGCCGGTTGGAAAAAGCCAGTAAAAATTGCAATAGCTGCTGCTGCCGTTTGCATTGCCCTGCTAGTTTTTGCAGGGAACGCAGCCTTTCTTCTTTCAAGCAATCATTATCTCTATTCCCTGGCTGCCGCAACTGCCACTCCGCAAAATTCCAGGGCTGCAGTGGACCCCGAAACCGCGGCTTTAATTTCAGCCGATGTGGTTTCGTATGTCAGGGGCTGGAGAAACATGAAGTATGCTTCCTTATTTAGTTCTGAAGAGCTCTCGCACCTCGCTGATGTTCGTGACAAAGTTGCGCTCTTTAAACTGTCTTTTTATATCCTTGTGGCAGCAACGGCTGCAGCTTTTTTAACCATCCTTGCAATGGATAAAGACCTGAGAAAGTTTGTGGTAATCTTTGGACGGGCTCTTTTTGCATCAGGCGCAATCGCAGTTGCAATCTCAACAATCCTTTTTTTATTATCATCAGCCAATTTTGATGCATCCTTTACCGTATTTCACAAAATCCTTTTTGGCAGCAGCCAGTGGCAGTTCCCCTCTGACTACCTGCTTGTAAACCTTTTTACAGCTGGTTTCTTTGCCAGCTTTGCAAAAGCCGTTGTGGTGGCTGCCTTCGCGGAGGGGCTGGCATTGATGCTTGTGTCAGTGGTTGTGGGCAAGTTTTATAACCAAAAGGCAACCAGCATTAGTGCATGAAGTCTCAGTCAGGAGCCCTTAAAGTTATTTCGCTGCTTAAGCAGCGCTACGGCCGCAGCTTTCATTCTAACGAGGACCCTTTTTTTGTGCTAATCTTTACTGTTTTGTCGGCAAGGAACAGGGATTCCCAGACTTACAAGGCGGCCGCCTCGTTGTTTAAAAGATTCACGACAATGAAGTCCCTTGCGGCAGCCAAAACTGCTGAAATAGAAAAGGCAATCAGGTTCATTGGCCTGTTCAGGCAAAAAGCAAGGCGTGTCAAGGCGATTTCGCAGATTCTGCTGCAAAAATACGGCGGAAAAGTCCCTAGCTCCATGGATGAGCTGCTCCAGCTGCCGGGCGTTGGCCGCAAGACTGCCAGCTGTGTCCTGATTTACGCCTACAGCAAACCAGCGATTGCTGTTGATACCCATGTTCATCGCATCTCAAACCGCATCGGGCTCGTGGAAACCAGGACGCCTGTGCAAACCGAAGAAGCGCTGATGCAGCTGCTGCCGAAAGGCAACTGGCTGGATGTCAACGAGTTATTGGTGAAGCACGGCCAGCAAATCTGCCTTCCAGTAAAGCCCCGCTGCCCAGCGTGCCCTGTCAAGAAGCACTGCAGTTACTACAAAACTGTTTTCAGGAAGTCTGTGTGAGGGTTTCTGCAGCTTTTTTCTGAGCTTCTTCTATCGCTGCCGCTGAAGTTTCTGTGGTTGGTGCTTTTTTCAGCAGGAGCTTTATCCTTTTGCTCTCTTCGTTGTCGCTCATGTGCTTGTAAATGGGGTTCTCAGCCAGGTCGCAGAGCCTTTTGCCTGGGAAGTCCCTGCAGTTGTCCGGCCTGCTGTCGTAAATCGTGCATACCCCAACCTTGCCTTCCCGCTTGAAGAATGTGCACCACCCTTTTTCCCGTTTCAGTATAGGCATCCCATCAGTGTCCGCAACAGCAAATTCTTCCCTTTTGCGGCCGGTCTTTTCAATACGTTGGATGTCCTTCTCGCTTAGCCTCACCGTGAGCGTGCAGCACAGGCCGCAGAACGTGCAGTTGGAGGGCATCATTTGTTACGTTTCCCTTTATGTTTTAATTTTGCAATGTGTTTAATTATGTGAATAGGCACCCCTCCTTCTACAAGGTTATCAGCCACATCCTCGTTTACAAATGACATCGCAGCTATCAGGGAATTCTCCCCTACAACTATTCCCGGCCTTATAACAGACCACTCTCCAACCATGCTGTTCTTCCTCAAGTGTATAGTTCCGAATCTGGCTGTGGTCTGAGTAAATTCGTGCGTATAGAGTTTTGTGCCCCACCCAATAATCGCATTGTCGTCGATTCTTATTAGTTCTGGAAAGATGGGGTCCAGAATAGCATCATTAGCTATTGAAACCTTTTTGCCAATCTTAACTCCAATAATTCTATAGAGCTGATTTTTTATTTCCAATGGCGGCAAAGCCTTGCAGAATAAAACAACAGCGTAATTGAATGCTTGCACAACCCAATTCTTATATTTAAACCAGTTATACGCCGGGTTCTCTTTCATTTCTGCCAGTTTCAGTATTTTTTTGCCGTGGTTTCTGAACTCTGTAATCTCTTTTTTATTAATCCCGAACATAAATTTTATAAACATACTTCAATGTATTTAAACTTAATGCAACATTATGTATTTGCAATAATAAACTTCATCATTCTGATTGCACTCTTTGTGTTCGATAAAAAGAGAATAAAAGACTATATTGGCCTCGGCATTCTTGGAATGTTTCTTGATTTAATCTTTGAACAGATACCTATCAAAGCAGGTTTTTGGATTTATAATTCAGAGCCAAAAATACTTGGCCTTTCTTTTTATATGCTGGTATTATATGTCCCGTACTTGGCAGTGTGTTATTTTTTGGGAAACAAGTTGGTGAAATCGCATGATTAACCCTGACTCGTGGTACGTTTTTTTTGTCTTTATTCTTTTAACATACTTTTTGATACTGTTTAAGATAAAAGACAAAAGGAGGCATATCGCTTATTTTATCTTCGGTTTTTTGTTTGGTTTTTATTTTGATTCGGTTTCAGTATTTCAGAATTACTATGCCTATCATTATTATTTCCCAAGTCTTTTAAACGTGCCGTTAACCGTTACAATAGCAGAAGGTTGTGCGGTTGCTATAACAATTTGCCTTTACGAGGCCGTTAAGGGCCGAATTGGAAGCCGCTTTTTTACCTCAAGAAAAAGTACTGCACCGTAACCACCCCAAGCGATGCAAAAGTCGATATGGTTACTGCTTTCTTCGGTATTGGCCTTCCGATTCTTTCAGAGAATTCCTTGATGCAGGAGTGGTTGTTGTTCCTCTCGTCAGCTACAGGATAGCCGCGCAGCAGCTGCATGGCTGTTGTAAGCGGGCATACCATCCTGTACTTCTTTGTTACAGGCAGGAGGACAAATCCCCACAGGAACTGCAGTGCGGTGGCTATGGTTATGAACCAGAAGTGGAAGCTTATCTTGCCGCTCCATAGGCTTGTTGGCACGAGGAAAAGCCCGAACCATACTGAAACCAGCGCAAAGTGCAGCCAGAATACAGTTTCTGCTGCTGCCTTTCTGAGTCTCTCCATTGGCTTTTTCACTGCTGCCTTTGTTATTTAAGTGTTTTTGTTTGCTGCGGTCTTTCTCAAAATATTTATATATTGTGCTTTGTGTGTTCCCCTGAAGTGGTGCGAGCTTGGTAACTTTTTATGATGTTTCGGCCGAGAAGGCATTGTCGCTTCTTGCAGCTTCCCGCTCTGGGCTTTCCGGGAGCGAAGTAGGCGTCAGGCTGTCAAAGTATGGCTATAACGAGCTGCCTAAGGAGAAAAAGGCGCAGCCAATTCTTATCTTTCTGAGCCAGTTCAAGAACTTCCTTATTATCCTGTTGATAGTTGCCACTGCCATTTCGCTTTTTCTGAAGGAGTTTCTTGAGGCTGCAGCGATGCTTTCAATTATTATCCTTTCTACCATTCTTGGCTTTGTGCAGGAGTTCAGGGCTTCAAAGGCAATTGAAGCTTTGGAAAAAATCTCTGCCCCAACAGCCAGGGTTATTCGCGATGGGAAGGAAATGCGCGTTGCTGCAAGGGAGCTTGTGCCCGGAGACATAATACTGCTTGAGGCCGGCGATATCGTGCCTGCTGATTCAAGAATAATAGAAACCGTCAGCCTGCAGATTGACGAGGCTGCCCTGACTGGAGAGTCTGTGCCTTCTCCGAAAGTAACCGGCATATTCGACACGGAAACTTCTATTGCTGACCAGGAGAACATGGCTTTCATGGGCACGGTTGTCACATACGGAAAGGGCAGCGCTGTTGTTACTGCAACTGGCATGAGCACAGAGTTTGGCAGGATTGCCTCCTCAATCCAGGCAACGAAGGAGGTTCAGACACCATTACAGGTGAAGTTTGAGCAAATGGCGAGGCAGATTGGCATTGCAGTTCTTGTTCTGGTTTTTTTCGTGTTCATCGGAGGCCTGCTGCAGGGCGAGCTGTCTATTGCTAAACTTTTCGTATTTGCCCTTAGTCTTGTTGTTGCGACTGTTCCAAGCGCTTTGCCTGCTATAGTTACCATAAGCCTGGCCATGGGCGCGAAAGCCCTTGCTGCCAGGAACATGATTATCAAGAAGCTCCCCGCTGCCGAGAGCCTTGGTGCAGTCACCATAATCTGCTCAGACAAGACTGGCACAATAACAAAAAACCAGATGACTGTGAAGAGGATTTTTACCGATGGCAGCGTAATAAGCGTGTCAGGCAGCGGCTACGAGCCAAAGGGGGTTTTTTACCTTGACAGCAAGGAGTTCAACACTAAAAGCATTGAGCTTTTTTTCCGGATTGGCGCGCTTTGCAACAATTCAAAGCTTGTCCAGGCAGAGGGCAGGTGGCAGGTAACTGGCGACCCTACAGAAGGCGCTTTGATTGTGCTTGCTGAGAAGGGCGGCGTGTCAGGCCAGGCGTTGAGGAAAATGCATTCCCTGGTGCAGGAATTGCCTTTTGACTCGGAAAGAAAAATGATGTCTGTAATTTACAGCGCACACGGCCATAGGGAGGCTTTTGCCTATGTCAAGGGCGCTCCTGACCTGCTGCTGCGCAACTGCA
>JAHFTU010000035.1 GCA_023269295.1 Candidatus Woesearchaeota archaeon
TGTGCGTCGTTTTGGGCCTTCGAAAGCATGTTCGTGACTTGTTCATCAGAAGCCTCAACCGCGTGAATGTACTGCGGCTTGTAGGAGATTTTTACATTGGCGCTTATGCTTCCGCTGTCGGGCTTGATTTCGCCAGCCAGAATTTTCACAAAGCTTGTCTTTCCAAGCCCGTTTTCCCCCAAAACCCCGATAACGTGCTTTTTGGGAAGCTCGCCAGCAGCAGCTGCCAGGTGGAATTTCCCTAATTTTTTGCTGATGCCCTCCCACTTCACAAGGGCTTCCTTGCCCATTACCTTCTGGGGCGGCTTTGCTTCAAACTTTATCTCATGCTGCCTGAAGCGCATGTTGTCCTCCCTGATGTAGCCGGAGAGGTAAGTGTTGATTGCTGCCCTGGTGGGCTTGGGCTGGGCTGATATGCCGTAAGCGCCTGCCTCGCCGTACATTATGTGAACAGAATCAGCAAGGTAATCCAGGATAATGAGGTCATGCTCCACTGCAACAACCGCTGTTTCGGGATTTGCAAGTTTCCTGATAAAGCCGCTGATTTTTATGCGCTGCTTTATGTCCAGGTAGGAAGTTGGCTCATCAAAGAGATAGACGTTAGCCTTTCCAGCATCCTTGAGCACAGCCGCAGCAATGGCAATCCTTTGCAGCTCGCCGCCTGACACTTTGCTGATGTCAGTTTCCAGGACATTGCTTATTTCCAGCTCCTCAGCAACAGCAGCTATTTTTTTAGCGTCGCTACAGACTTTGTGCAGGAGTTGCTGCGCTGTTCCCTTGAACGTCTTTGGTATTGCGTCAACTGCCTGCGGCTTCATTGACACCCTTATCTTGCCGTCCCTTACTTTTTCAAAGAAGACCTGGGCCTCTGAGCCCTTGAACATCTGAATTAATTTGTTTATTGGGTTTTTGTCGCCTTCTTTTTTCTCTTTGCCGTCTGCAGTTGTTTCAGTAGTTGCAGTGATGCCGAAATTCGGCTGCAGCATCTGCGCGATTATCTTGACAGCGGTGCTCTTTCCAATGCCATTTATCCCAAGAACCCCGTTAACCTGCCCGAACAGCGGCACCGGCAGGCTGAACAGCGAAAAGCCATCCTTTCCAAAGCGGTGAATGGGCTTCTCGGTGAGCTTCTCAGGGAGTTTGACCATGTGGATTGCGCCAAACGGGCACTTCTTCACAGTTATGCTCTCGGCGTCTGTGCATACTTCCTCGTTGACTTGCGCCTTGCCATCAGGCCCGACAACAAACACCTCGTTGCCCATCCTGTTTCCAGGGCTCACCCTGATGCAGAGGTACCCACCGCACCCTTGCGGGTTGCACTTCTCCTTCTCGATGACTGCTATTCTTCGCATTTGAATCCCATTGCCGGCTTTTCCGCCAACGCTTTTGCTCGTCGCAACGAGTAAAAGGGCTGTGCTATTCTTCTTGCCATAACAAACAGGAGGCAGCAGCAAGATATTTAAACTATTGCACAAAAACTTGTAGCAAATGTTTGGCCGTCGCTTGGAAGACCAGCTATGGGAGAATCCTGGAGCGCTTGAAAGAACGCTAGATCCCCACGCGTACGCACATGTAAGGACTAGCAACAATTTTCTGGTTTACGAGCTGCGTCATCCTGATCCTTCTTCTGGCATTAGGGGTGCTTTTCTGGCAGTGAGGAGAAAAGCATTTGCAAACTCTGTTGGACGAGCTATTTTCGGGAACGCAGGCTCGCTTGAAGAGGCTGTTGAGGCGATAAACAGCCTGCCGGCGCAGAGCTATAGCAGACAGGAAGCTCAAGGCAGAGTCTACTCTCTAAAATACCTGATTTTGTCTGGTGCTGTTGGCGCTATGGCGGCTGCGGTTTTGGTAGAGGGTAGCGCCGCAGTTGGTGGCTTGGTAACCGGAAGCCTTATGTATCTCATTTTCCCGAGTTACGTGCGATCATTTTTTGGCCTGCCAAAAGCTATTCTTCGGTATGCGCTTAGCATTGACCAGTACAAGGCTCCAGGCAATGGCTTGAGTGACCTCATTGAAGGTAAAGAAGCGCTTACTGCCATGCTTCAGCTGACCGAAATCGGAAGGATTAGGGTATAAAGTTTCACAACAGGTTTTTATATTGCTAATTACACCACACAGCCCGTGAAGCGCAACCTCATGGACGAAGTTGGCGTGCTTCTCTTGAGGCACGGCTACACTGTCAAGACTCTCACCGGCAGCAGCTTTGATATTGTCGCAAGAAGGGAAAGCAGGGTGCTTCTGATTAAGGTTCTTGAGGATGCCAACAGCATCACTGAGGAGTATGCCAGTTCCATGAAGAACCTCAGCAGCTACATTGACGCTTCCCCAATCGTGATTGCTGAAAAAGCCGGCCACCAGCTTGAAGACGGCGTTGTTTACTCAAGGTTTGGAGTTCATACTTTCAGCTACAACACGCTGGGCAGCTGCCTTGAGAGCCGCTTCCCTATAATAATAAGCACGAAAGCCGGATTCGCTGCATCAGTCATTGGCGAGAAGCTCAGGCAGCAGCGCGAGGAAAAGGGCTTTTCCCTTGGTGCAATAGCCCGGAGGGTTGGCGTTTCCAAGAGGATGGTTGCAAAGTACGAGGCGAGCAGTGCCGATGTCTCGCTTAGGAGCGCAATAGCCCTTAACCGGCTTTTCGGCAGTGAAATCTTTGGCAAAGTGGACATTTTTGGGGTGGGCAAGGAAACTGTTGGCGGAAAGCCCTCTGTTATTGCAAGGAAGTATTATGAGCTCGGATTCAGGGCAGCGGACACAAAGAAGGCGCCGTTTGATGTCGTTGCAAAGCAGGGGAAGGAGCTTATCCTGACTGAGGTCAAGGACGCCAAATCAGCGCGCTCACGCAGTTCAAACCCGCAGCTGTCTTCTTTGCAGCAGCTTCTGGGGGCAGACGCGCTGGTCATTTTTGACAAGAAAACCGTAGGCATTGGCAGCCAAACGCAAAACAATAAAAAGAAGCTTCCCTCCCTGCAGAAAAGGGACTTCCTGGGTATTGGGTCAGCCAAGGAGCTCATAAAGTTTTTGAAGGAGTTTGAGTGAAGCTGGGGTTTTTATGGCAAAGCATCCTTCTGCAGTTGTAGACGGTGAATACTTCGGGAGTCTTGAAGATTTTTATGCGGCAATTAGAAAGCTGCACCCTGGCGTAAAGGAGCCAAGCCTGAATGGCTCTGCAGTTTATGAGATATTTGAAACGATGGGAGGCTCTCCCATGAGGATTACAATCACTATTAATCCAGGTTGGGCACTCGTAGGCGGAGACCCCTATTACGATGTTTACATCTTTGGCAGTTCTGGGAATGGAGATTGCAGGCCATTTATTGACAGGATAGTTGAAGAGACTAGGCTGAACGTGGTGCCCCTAGGCGAAAGCACAATCATAGGGAAAGAAAATACCGGCTCGCATAATTTAGAGGAGGTTATTACAACGCAGATATGCCAGATAATGCGTGAGCAGCGCCTCTAAGAAATATTTATAAACCTCCATGGCTGGTTCTCCTGTAATGGCAAAGCCTTCTAAGGAAAAATCAGAGAAGTCCGGCAAGGTTGAGAAAATAGAGAAGCTTGTGCCTGACACTTCTGTAATAATTGAGGGCATGGTGAGCAGGAAGGTAAAGGCAGGCGAGATAAGGCCTGAGGCAATCCTTATTCACGAGGCAGTCATTGCCGAGCTTGAGCATCAGGCAAACCTGAACAAGACCATTGGGTTTCTGGGGCTTGATGAGATTAAGCGGCTGAAGGAGCTCTCTGAGGAATACGGCTTCTCGTTGGAATTCGCTGGCCTGAGGCCGCACGCTGCTGAGATAAGGCAGGCAAAGCTTGGCGAGATTGACTCCTTAATCAGGCAGCTGGCTTTTGAGACAGATGGAACTCTTCTGACTGCCGACAGGGTGCAGGCTGAGGTTAGCAGGGCAAAGGACATTCCTGTTATTTTTGTTGAGATTGAGCAGATGCAGCACGCAATACGGATGGAGTCCTACTTTGACGAGTCAACAATGAGTGTCCATTTGAGGGAGAACGTAACCCCAAAGGCAAAGAAAGGCATGCCGGGCAACTGGACGTTCAAGGAAATTGATGCCAAGCCGCTCACCAGGGAGGAAGTCAAGGAGATGAGCAGGGAAATAATTGAGGAGGCAGGCGTGAGGCGGGATGGCTTTGTTGAGATTGAAAGAGCAGGAAGCACCATAGTCCAGCTTGGCCCTTATAGGGTTGTCATCACAAGGCCTCCACTGTCAGACGGCTGGGAGATAACAGCTGTAAGGCCTGTGAAGAAGCTTGCTCTTGACGATTACAACCTTTCTGACAAGCTCAGGCACAGGATAAAGGAGCAGGCAGAAGGAATTCTGATTGCTAGCGCTCCTGGCATGGGCAAGTCAACCTTTGCCCAGGCCCTTGCCGAGCACTACGCTTCTGAGGACAAGATTGTAAAGACAGTTGAAGCTCCAAGGGACCTTTTGCTGCCTGACACAATAACCCAGTATGCCATCAGCCACGGCTCTCCGCAGGAAATCCACGACATCCTGCTTTTGTCGAGGCCTGACTACACCGTCTTTGACGAGATGCGGAACACCGCTGATTTTGAGCTTTTTGCAGACCTGAGGCTTGCCGGAATTGGCCTCGCCGGGGTGGTTCACGCAACTAACCCAATCGATGCCATCCAGCGTTTTGTCGGGAGGATTGAGCTTGGCGTAATCCCGCAGATAATTGACACTGTGATTTTCATCAAGAACGGCTTTGTTAACAAGGTCCTGAGCCTTAACATGACAGTCAAGGTTCCTGAGGGCATGACAGAAGCTGACCTTGCGAGGCCGGTTGTTGTCGTGAATGACTTTGAGACAGGGAAGCTTGAGTATGAGCTTTACAGCTACGGCGAGGAAACTGTTGTTATCCCGGTGAGCAGCCTTGCGAGAAGCAGGAGCCCAATCCAGCAGTTTGCCGCAACAGCGTTGGAAGCGAAAATGAAGGAGTATGTGAGCAACGCAAAGGTTGAGATGGTTTCAGACAGGAAGTGCATAGTGTACGTTCCCGAAAAGGAGATAGCCCGGTTAATTGGCAAGGAGGGCAAGAACATCGCTGCCATTGAGGACAAGCTGGGTGTAAGCATTGACGTGCAGGCATTAAGCGCTAAAGCTGCAGCAGCTGGGGGAGGCAATGGTGAAGAGTCAAACATCGCTTTTGATGCCCAGATTGGCAAGAAGCACGTTGTGTTCACTGTTGACAACCTGTTCGCGAACAAGAACGTAAACATTTACGCTGACGAGGACTATGTCCTGACTGCAAATGTCGGCAAGGACGGGGTTTTCAAGATTTCAAGGAAGAACAAGATAGGAAAGGTCATTACAGACGCCGTGAGCTCTGGCTCTGGGCTTAAAGTTACAGTTACGCAGCCTTCTTAGCGCTGTCTCCGGGCTCGCTTTAAATCAAAATATTTATATTGCCACTGCAAGAGTCCTAGTGGAATGCTTGACATCAAATTCATCAGGGCAAATGCTTTAGCTGTTAAGAAGGACCTGGAGAAGCGAGGCGACAAGGAAAAGGTTCCTTGGGTTGCCGAGGTTGCTGGGAAGCATGAGGAGTGGAAAGCCCTGAAAGAGAAGTGGGAGAAGCTCGGCCACAGCCGCAACACAATCAGCCATGAAATCAACCAGCTCCAGAAGCAGAAAAAGGACATTGCCGCCAAGGTTAAGGAAGTCAAGGAGCTGCCTCAAAAAATAGCCTCTGCAGAGGAAAAGCTTCTCAAAGTGGAAGACAGGATTAATTTTATTCTCCAGCGTCTGCCAAATGTTCTGCATGAGTCCGTCCCTGTTGGAAAGGACGATACCGAAAACAAGGAAATCAGGAAGTGGGGCGCGGTAAAGAAGCAGCCGTTTGCTCTGGAGAGCCATGGCGAGTTCCTTGAGGAGCTTGGCCTCGCTGACTTTGAGAGGGCCACGAAGATTTCAGGCTCGGGCTTTTTCTTCATCAAAGGCGACCTTGTGAAGCTTGAACTGGCTCTGATAAATTTTGTCTCAGCCGCAATGGAAAAGAAGGGCTTTACGCTCGTCCAGCCGCCATTGATGATGCAGAGGAAGCCGTATGAGGGCGTTGTTGCGCTGGCTGATTTTGAGAGCGTGATGTACAAGCTTGATGATGCTGAGAAGGAGGGCAGCTATCTCATCGCAACCTCTGAGCACCCGATTGCCGCGATGATGATGGGCGAAACGCTGGACGAAAAGAAGCTTCCCCTCAAGTTTTGCGGCATCAGCACCTGCTTCAGGCGGGAGATTGGCAGCCACGGCGTTGACACCCGCGGCCTTTTCAGGGTGCACCAGTTCAACAAGGTTGAGCAATTCATTTTTTGCAGGCCAGAGGATTCCTGGAAAATACATGAGGAACTCCTGAGAAACAGCGAGGAAATCCTGCAGCAGCTCAAAATCCCTTACAGGGTTGTAAACGTGTGCAGCGGCGACATTGGCAGCGTTGCGGCAAAGAAATACGACATTGAGGCATGGTTCCCGAGGCAGAACGCTTACCGTGAGGTTGTGAGCTGCAGCAACTGCACCTCTTACCAGGCTGTTTCGCTTAACATCCGCTACCAAAGCAGCAAAAGCGGCGAGAAGGAATTTGTCCATACGCTGAACTCAACAGCAGTCGCCACCAGCAGGATGCTTGCGGCCATAGTTGAGAATTGCCAGAACAAGGATGGCACAATCACGGTGCCTGACGTTCTTGTGCCTCATGTCGGGAAGAAGGTTATTGGGAAAGGATAATCAGATAGCCGTCTTTGATTCTCGCCCCATTACAAACATGTTACTCAGATACATAAGATTACTATACTGAGTAACATATGTTATTAAGTACCATAAACTTTATATACTCAGTAACATATTCTGCCATTATGAAGGAAGAAGAACACCTCGCTGCATTCAACGAGCACCGCGCGGTGATTGATTGGGCAATAGACAGGGGTATTGAAAGGTCTCAGAGGATAATAGCTGCACACGCCTCCAGAGGTGCGCTCGAACTATTATCATATTACCTGCACAAGCTAAACATGATAGACCCGGGATTTCAAATTAACCACAGGTGGTTCAAAAGCCCGCAAGTTGGTAATAGGCTTCCTGAATTTGAGAAGAAAGGCTTAATCCTGCCAAGGCTTGTCAGGCTTGAGAATGTTTGTGAGAATCTTACCTACGGCTCCCAGAAACAGGCCAATGATATTAAAGAAATAGTGGAACTGTTTAACGAAGTTGAACGCCTTTTGAACGAGTTGATGAGCCATGAGAAATAAGCTTGTTGCTTATGCAATGCATTTCGCATCTTTTGCTATAGAGCAGGGCATAAAGGCGAGGAGCATCATACTTTTCGGTTCTGTGGCAAGCGGCGATTTTGACGAGGAAAGTGATGTAGACATCTTCATAGACGCAGCCGAAAGCGGCAAGGCTGAAGAAAAAGCCGCATTTAACTCGTTGAGCAATTTTGAGAAAACCTTTGGCGAAAAATGGCGGCTTAAAGGCGTTAATAACCAGCTATCGGTAACGGCAGGGAACATAAATTCAAAAGAGTGGGAAGACTTAAGGCGAACAATCCAAAGCTATGGCATTGTTCTTTACGGGCAATACAACGAACCAGCTGGAAACATTCGGCCATACTTTCTTTTCAGGCTTGGCTTTAAAAACAGCAGCAGGGCGCAGAAGGTGAGCCTGTGGAGGAAACTTTATGGCTATGAACAGAAGGTTGGAAAGAAGAGCTATAAAAGCAAAGGCTTGTTGGAGCAGTTAGGATCTGTGAAGGTTGAGAAAGGAGTCGTCCTTGTTCCAGCAGCACGCACTTCCGAATTTAAGGATTTTTTACGAAAAAACCGCGTAACCTATAGCTTGGTTGAGGTTTGGAGCGATCAGTTTGCTTCTGGCGAGCATGTACCGCATGTCGGGAAGAAGGTTATTGGGAAATAAGCCTTAAAAGGACTGCCGCAGGAATTATTTTTATGTTCCTAAACTTCTGAAGCCTAAGCAGGTCTTTATCGCCAGACGCTATGTAGTCGGCATTGCCATCAATCGCAGCCTCTATTATCCTATTGTCATCAGGATCGGCTCTCACCACATCAATTTCGGATGTTGTAATTATAATTTCAGATATTGAAATGATGTGCTTTACTGCAGATTCAACCTGTTCGTTAGAAAAACCGAATTTTGGCCTTGAAAGAACTCCCTTTAATTCCTTGATTATCTGAAGTGAGAGCACAAGCCTTATGTGCCCTAATTTTGCTTCTTTTAATAAGAGGTATTCATTGCCTTTTGCAATAGCCGCTGAAACAAGAACATTTGTATCAGCAACCACTCTAAGCATGCCAGTTCACATCACGGCTTAGAAGTTTCTTTCCTGTAAGCAGCTATTTCAGCTTCCATGCCCTTCTTGGTTATTCCACGCTTTTTAGCGGTTTCCCATGTAGAACGGAAGGCTCTCTCAAACTCGTCTATCGTTTTGGCAGCTTCTAAGTTTTTAATCCTCTTAAGGACTATGCTGTCTTCCAAATCATACACTATAAAACGCTCGCCCGGTTTTATCATGTTTCCTTCCCTTATGTCCTGTGGAATAACAACCTGTCCCTTTGACGTAATTTTTGTAATTTCCATTGTCACTGTAACCACCTCAATTTAGTAAGACCAGTAAGATTAATCTTATATTTAAAGGTTTTGATTTAGCGCCGCGGGAAGTGCTTGTGTCTTATGTGGGCAAGAAGGTTATTAAGGTAAGATGAATGTAATTTCACAGCGCCATTTCCTTTGCAGCAGCCAAAAACCCATCTCTTTGCTTGATGTATCTTGGAACATCATGCCACTCTATCCCAAGAGCCGCTCTCTGTTCCAGAAGTGAATCAAATTTACTAACAACTCCTTTCCCAACAATCAGTTTAATCAGGCCTCTATCCCTAGTCATTGTTCCTTGGTCCATAAGCTCTGCAAGATGCTCCATAGGGTGAACAATTGCATAAAATCCACGCTGCTGTTCATCTAAATTTCCTTCTTCTTTAAATACGGCCAGTGCTTTATGAAAATCATTAAGCCTGAGTGCTAATAGACCATCATAGGCATGACTGTGGACAACAGTAAACCTTGCTATTGATGCAAGCATATGAGCCACATGACCTAAGGTCGCTTCTGACTGTGATTGGCCTTGCCTGGGAGTGGAAGGTTGTTCAACAAAAGGAATAAAGTAACTGTCAATACTTGTACGTGAAATTGGCAGCATTGGAGTAACAGGAGCATATTCTCTCAATATGCTCGCAGCCATTACTGTTTGCTGTCCTAGATTGTAATCAAGACTTTGCTCCTGCATGACAGCTACAACAACAGCTCCAATTTCTTGTGCTGCAGATTCGGGAACTTTAGCAGGGTTGTGCAATTGATTTACCGCTGTACGGCGATATCCTGAAGTTGCTCTGGTATCAGCAAGAATATTTAAGTAAAGTTGCCACGGTTGTAGCCCTGCGTTTCTAATATCTGCTTCTACACGTCCAATCACTTCATCCCTCGTCGGACCAGGCGTATTAGTTCTTCGCCTTTCCTCTAAAGACTTCAATCCCACAAGAAGCAGCTCTTTGAAAGTATTAATATCTGCCATATCTACCATACAAACCGCCCATTAACCTTAGGTAAGCCACACATCTTTAAAAGCTTATCGGGGAATGTCTTTACAAAAGCACCAAGGTACGCTTACATATAATGCTCAACAACCGCTGCACAAACTATTTAAACCTTCCAGCTGCTCTGGATTCCATGGCTTTTTTCGGGGGCACTGGCAGCAGCGGGGAGTCTTTTTTCAGGAATCCTATCGGCCTTGACTATGATTATCAGCCGAAGCTGGTTAAGTACAGGGAGAATGAAATGAAGCAGATAGCGGCTGCAATGCGGCCGCTTTTTCAGAAAAGGAGCGGCAGGAATGTCTTTGTGTATGGCCCGTCCGGGGTTGGGAAAACAGTCGCTGTCCGCAATTTGCTGCAGGAGCTTGAGCAGGAGACTGATGATATTGCCCTGTTCTACATCAACTGCTGGAAGAACGACACCACTTTCAAGATTCTCCTTGAAATGTGCAGCGTCATTGGCTACAAGTTCACCCAGAACAAGCGGGGTGATGAGCTTTTTGACATCGTGAAGAAGGACATCAACAAGAAGTCTGCAGTTATTGTGCTTGACGAGGTTGACAAGATTGACGATGTTGACTTTCTTTACAACGTCATTGAAGAGGTGTTCAACAAGTCTCTCATCCTGATAACAAACCACAAGGGCTGGGTTGCTGAGCTCGACACAAGGATAAAATCCCGCCTCACAGCAGAGATTCTGGAATTCAGGCCGTACAATCTGACAGAAACAAGGGGAGTGCTGCAGCAGAGGATGGAATTCGTGTTCGCGCCTGGGGTGTGGGAGGATACTGCGTTTGAGTCTGTGGTGCAAAAGTCTTTTGGCATGCAGGACATACGCTCAGGGCTTTATCTCATGAAGGAGGCAGCTAACACTGCAGAAGAGAGAAATTCAGGGAAAATAACAGCAGCCGATTTTGCTGCGGCCATGAAAAAGCTTGAGGAATTCAGCATCAAGAATACAGATGAGCTTGAGGACGAGACAAGGTTTATTCTCAATATAATCAAGAAAAACAGCGGGAAAAAGATTGGTGAAATCTACGAGGCTTACAAGGAAGCCGGCGGCAGCATGGTGTACAAGACTTTCCAGCGCAGGGTAACCAAGCTTGAGGACGACCACTTTATCGCGACTGAAAAGGTGGTGGGTGGCAGCGAGGGAAGCACAACCATGATTAAGTTTGGCCAGGAGAAGAAGCTCACGGAGTTTTAGCTGTATGAGGTTTCTGAATGGCACAGGAAGCAGAAACAGCTGTAAATAAGAAAACTACTTTTGGCGAAAAGCTCGTATTAGGAACAATTCTTACTGCTTTGGGCGGGGGAGCTCTGTATTTTACCATAGGGGGAATTGGTACTCTGGCGAGTAATCAGAACGTAAGACTTAGCAATCCTTTTGGTATGGAAGGAAACGAAGTAATGTATGAGGAAAGGCTTCCTGCAAACTCTTTTTGGAGAAGATTCCCATTTGTTGATAAGGATGGGATGGCGGTTGTAACTATTACAACCCCTGAAGGTGGTCTGGTGGCTAGGTTAACGGATAGCAACAATAACTACGCAATAGAAAAAGGAGATATTGTTGAAGTAATGGAACACGTTAACGGGATTAGTGGCTTAGTCACTTATCATCACGATAAAGTCGTTGACAGCGATGGCAAAACAACATTTACGCAGCCTACGACAGTTTTACAGGCGCGAATATTAGAGCACGGAAAACAGGAGCGCACGAAATGGAACAATTGGTTGCAAACACAGTACCCAGCAATAACAGCAAAACTGCGTGAACAGCGTTAATATCAGCAGCGAAGATAATGCTGAGGCAATCAAAACCTTATGTCAAACCCGTCAAACTCGCCTGTGGGCTGCTCTTCCTTTATGTCAACGTCTGTTATGAATGCCATCAGTGGGCCCTTTCTGAACTTCTTTTCAAATTCTTTCAGCTGCTTTTCCTCGCCTTCGGCAACTATTTCAACATTACCATCCCTGAGGTTGCGGGCAAAACCGCTCACGCCAAGGGATTCCGCCTCTCTGCGAGTGAACTCACGGTAGAAAACGCCCTGGACCTTGCCTTTAACTGTTACGTGGATTCTTTTTGTTGCCATTATTGGTTTTTGGTAAACCTTTTTTATAAAAATGTTTTGCGGTTAGAAAAGTTTATAATTGTTAAAATCAAAGG
>JAHFTU010000036.1:0-1845 GCA_023269295.1 Candidatus Woesearchaeota archaeon
ACCCCGCAATCAGAAGCAGAAGCGCACTCTGTAGCGTTTTCGTGAGGGTGGATGGGCTGTTTTGGTGGCTCAGTTTGCGATTGGCAGCCTGAAATCAGTGCGGCTGCAACTAAAGCCGCTACGATGATGAAAAAGAAGCTTGTTTTCATGGCTTTGATAAGCCAATCATGGTTTAAAATTCTTTTGCAGCCCCTGTAAGTTGCAGTTATTCTTTTATACTTGCCTCAACTACTCTGCTTTGGTATGGTTAAAGTTCGGATTTGTTCGGTTGAACGCGTCTTACCCTCACTTTCCAACCTAGTGCCTAAAAGGAAGGTGTCTGGCACATGAAACCTCGCTTCATAACCCTTCTGGTGACAGGCACTCCGGGTACTGGCAAGACGACTTTGGCTCGAAAGCTCTCACTTTTGCTGAATTATGCGTACTTTGACGTCAATTCCTTTGCCAAAACAGCCCACATCTACAGCAGCTATGACAGGAAACGGCAAACCTATGTTGTCGACGAGGCAAAACTGGCCATGGAGCTCGTAAAAGTGAGAGAAAAGGCGCTTAAGGCCTCAAAAACAGCCCAGAAGGGTATTATTTTTGACTCTCACCTATCTCACTTTCTGCCCAGTAAGTACGCTGATTTGTGCCTTCTAGCGCGCTGCAGCCTGAAAACCCTGGAGCAGCGCCTTCGCAAAAGGGGCTATAGTGTGGCCAAAATACGTGAAAACCTGGATGCTGAGATTTTTGACACCTGCCTTTCAGAAGCCCGTGAGCTTGGCCATCAGATAATTGTTTTTGACACCACCAAAGCAACAGCAGCAGCTGTAAAAGGCCTTGCAGTCAGCCTAAGCAAGTTAGTCCGTACCTAGTCCGGATTTAGTCCGGACTTAGTTCGTTAACGAACTTGCTCAAAACCGCCTTTTTCAGCAGAAATTACTTTTTTTGAGCCAAGCTCATGCCGTTTTAGCATCTTTTTGTGCTTCAGCTCCCGCAGGTAGTCATAGAATGCAGTCCTTCCGCACAGCGCCTTTTCTCCGACGACAATCTCCTCAATTTCCCTTGTGGAGTGCGATTCTTTTGCCGCAAGTTCAAGGATTTGCTTGAGCACATAGTCCTTTCTCCTGCTTCTGAGCATGCTTACGACCTTGTTTTCAAAATAAGTCCGTTTTCGGTCCGGATTCAGTTCGGATTTAGTCCGGATTAAGTCCGTTAACGGACTTGTTTCGGTCCGTTCCCGAACCTTTAGCCCCTCTTTCAGCTCCTCCCGCAACTCTTTTACGGCTGTTTTAAGCTCTGCAGCTTCCTCCTTCAGCTGTGAAATGTATACCTTGTGCTCGCCAAGCTCACGCTGTGCTTTGGTGTGGCGCTGGTCGTGGAGCACGTCCTTGTGCCTGAGATACTTGAGCCAGGAGCTCAGAAGTGTGATATCCTGCTTTACCTTGGTGAAGGCCGAGATTACCCTGCCTTCTACAACCGTGAAGGGCGAGATGGAAACCTCTGTGGCAGGCCTTCTTTTCTCCCTGTTGCTGAATAAGCCAAAAAACCCCATTTTTAAGATCCTTTCAAGCAGTAACGTATTTAAATACTTTACCCAACAGTCAGCCAATAGTCAAAAGTGAGAATCAGGCAGCCGTATGCTTGTCTCAAAAGCATCGACCGCTGTCAAATACAGCTGAATAGTTCGCATAAAAATACGAAAGTGAGTATAACGGGTGTTTTCATGAAAAACCAACTGGCAGCAATTGAGCTCAGGGCTCTGGTGAGTGAGCTTCAGCAGCTTGAAAACTCCTGGGTGGATCAGGTTTACGATTTGGAAGCTGCTGGAGTAAAGGCTGGCAAGGCGCTGGTGTTCCAGCT
>JAHFTU010000036.1:1945-11699 GCA_023269295.1 Candidatus Woesearchaeota archaeon
GTGGCTTTTGCAGCATGCTGCGCCAGCACCTTGGCAATGCAAAGCTTGTCTCAATCAGCCAGCTTGGCTCTGAGCGCATTGTTGAAGTTGTTTTCTCGTCGAGAAAGCAGCAGGTTAAGCTCATCATTGAATTATTCAGCAAAGGCAACATTGTTTTGGTTGATGAGAAAGGCGTAATCCTTGCTGCTGCCGAGCACCAGATATGGAAGGACCGCACCGTGAGGCCTGGCTTTGCGTATGTGCCTCCTCCGGCAACGGCTGATTTTGCAGCGATGGGTGTTGAGCAATTCTCAAAGGTTATTTTGTCGTCGGAAAAGGACTCTGCTGTCAAGGCGCTGGCTGTTGACCTTGGCCTTTCCGGCGCTTATGCTGAGGAGCTTCTTTCGGCTGCTGCTGTTGACAAGCTGAAGAAGCCAGCTTCTCTCACGCAGCCCGAGCTCCAGCGACTCTTCTCCTCGCTTCGCAACCTTATTGCAAAAAAGCCCCAGCCGCTTGGTGTTCTCGACGGTAGCAACAGCGTTGTTGAGGCGTTTCCATTCCCGGTTGCTGCAGCTACAGCAGCTAAAACAAAGCCCTTTTTCTCGTTCAACGAGGCAGTGGAAGCCCTCTCGCTCAGGCAGCTTGAGTCCTCCTTTTCAGCGTCGAGGGAATCCCCTTCTTTGCGGCGCATTAAAGAGCTTGAGATAGCTATCGGGCAGCAGGAGTCAATGGTTGCAGAGATGGCAAAGGCAGTTGCCGAAAACACCCGCCTTGCAGAGTTCATCTACGAGCACTATCAGGAAGTCAAGGGCGTCCTTGATGACTACAACGCCCTCAGGAAGACCTTCACGCCAGAGCAGCTTCGCGAGTACTTCAAGCCAAACAAGCTTGTCAAGTCTATCGACGAGAAAACAGGCACGATTACGCTTGAAATTGATTAGTAAAGGTCTGGTTGTCCAGCCTTTTCTTCCGGAGCAGAAGGCTCGCCTGTTTCTTTGCCTGTGCTTTTGGCTTCTGCCCGCTGTTGCTCTTGCAGTTTGCTCTTTAGCCTCTTTCCAAGGTCAAAATTTCTGGCGTAAAGAAGGCAGATTGCGAGGCCTGAAGCTAACGAAGGGATTCCGGCGTAAAGCATATAGGCGCGTTTTGCAAATTGGCCGCCAAAATACGCGGCTATAAGCGCTGTGCCTGTCGTCATAAGCAAGGTTGCCGACAGCGCATAGAGCCCTTCTTTTCTGTTCACTTGTTGCAGCCTTTCTTCAAGGCTTTTTTGGCTAGGAGTTGTTTGCATTAGTGAAGCTACTATGTTCTGTTTTTTAATGTTAGCGGCAGACGAGTTGCGTTCAATAGTAGAAGTCCTTGAACGCCTTTTCTTCGGTTTTTGATGAACCTTTTTGCCTAAAAAGGTTCTGCATCTTGCCGAACAGCGTGATGAAAACGTCCTTCTCCACCGCTATCCCTGCAGCAGTCAGCGCATCGGCAAGGTTGTAGCCCGAGTAGTCGGCTGTAGCATCGTATCCGAGCAGCTTTTTGGCAGTGTGGCTGCAAAGAAAGCCGTCGTTAAGCGCAAAGACTATTTTCCTGCCATTGTCGTCGGTAAACTCGGCATTTTCGGCGTTGATTTTATGGCTGTTATTGCCTTCTATGCTGTGATTTTTGAGCTCCAGCATAATCATAGCAGCTGCAATCTCTGCAAAGCTGCTTTTGCCTATCCACTCTGCAGACTCCTTGTCGCTTGTGAGCCCCAGGAATGCCCCTAAGCCCTCACTTTTTGCCTTTTCAGGCCTGATGACCCTGCCGAGGTATTCTGACACCTTTTGCCTTGGCCCTGAGCCTGTCCAGCTGTTTGAGACAAGGTAGCCGTATTCCTTCCCAGAAATCCGCTTGATTCTTACAAAAACCATGCCAAAAGTACCCAAAAGCATTTAGGCACTAGGTGATACATAAAGCTTTTGGTAGTGTATACTGGTATATTGAAGCCGTATGCGGCCAAATTCTTTTTAAATAAAATGTTGCACCCTGCTTTTTATGTTTCAAAAGCACTTGGAACTTACAGTGCATGAAGCAATGGCTGACATATCTGGGCATAGCATGGCGTCATTGGCTGGATTAGTCACTATGCATTCCTCAGTGTTCAGGAATATCCCGCTTATGCAAACCTATGTACGCTTAGACTATAATCCTGGTCCGATTGTGGCCGCTAGGTTTGGACAGGTGGTTCTGCCTGTTGTGTCGGATGATAAACGCGCTGTTGTTTTTGAAATGGCAAATCATATGGATGGCATTGTGCACGTCCAGAAGGTTGTCGGGGAGAAATCCGTCTCGTATTTGCTGAAGGGCGCTGTTGATAACCCTTTCAACCGGGGCTGGTTTGGCCTTGGCAGGCAAACTTACCACTACACTTATTCTGTAAAGGTTGATCTTGTGGCTGCTTCCGCACCGGCTTATGGCACAGCATAGTGTGTTACTTCATCCTGAAGTGCTCTGCGAAGTGCTTGATGTCTTCTGTTTTGCCGACTAGTGTTATCCTGTCATCCCTCAGAAACTTCCTGTCGGTTGATGGCACTATCATTCTTTCGCCGCCCCGTTGTATTGCGAGCACAAGCACGTTGAACTTTGTTCCGACATGGAGCTGCTTTATTGCCTTGCCCACGAACTGTTTGGGCACCTCAACTTCCCTGACTGCGTACATGGGTGAGAGTTCTATGAATTCAAGGACATCTGAGCTCATCAGCTGCCACGCTAATCTTGCACCGGTGTCCCTCTCAGGAAACACGACCCTGTCCGCGCCTATCTTTGCCAGGATTTTGCCTTGCTGGTCGCTTGTTGCCTTTGCCACAACGTACTTTACGCCGAGCTCTTTCAGGTTGAGCGTTGCCAGTATGCTTGCGTCAACCTCTTTTCCTATCCCTACTACAACCACGTCGCAGTTGGCTATGCCAGCCTCCACCAGAGCATCCTTGTCTGTTGAGTCTGCCTGTTTTGCAGAGGTTACATAGTCCTTGATTGAATTTATCTTCTCCTCGTCCCTGTCTATTGCGAGAACGTGCTTGCCTTCCTGCGTCAGTGTTAATGCGACGCTTGTTCCGAACCTTCCAAGCCCTATTACTCCGTAATTTGCCTTTGCCATCTTTTGCTTTTTCCTCTCTGGCGGTTTTTATAAAACTTTGCGTGTCTGTATCCTCTGCTGCAGTTGCTGGCTGCTTAGTCATACTATCCTACCGGCACGTCTTCTTCTGGTAACCTGACAAGCTGCGTTCTTTTTTGTGCAAGTGCAAGGTGCAGCATTGCCAGCGGGCCTATTCTGCCAATGAACATTACCCCGATTAGGATAAGCCTTGACGCTAGTGCGAGCTGCTGTGTTATTCCGGTTGAAAGCCCTACGGTGCCGAACGCGGAGACTGTCTCGAAAAGGATTTTTTCGTACGGCACAGGCTCTATAACGCTTATTGCTGCCGATGCCACTATCACCAGTATGGCTGCAGCTGATATAGTGGCAAACGCCTTTACCAGTGCTCCGCTGCTGAGCCTCCTGTCAAATAGCTCTACATCTGTTTTTCCTCTTGCGAAGGCTATCAATGATTTTATGGCAATTGCTGCTGTTGTCGTCTTTATCCCTCCTCCTGTTCCCCCTGGTGATGAGCCTATGAACATGAGCGCTGCCAGCAGCAGCATCGTAGCTGTCCTCAGCCCTCCGAAAGGCACGGTGTTAAATCCTGAAGACCGCGCATTTACTGATTGAAATGCCGAAGCCATTATCTGCTGAGGCAGGCTGAGATTCGTGATTGCATTGTTTTTCTCAAGCGCGAAGAATGCTGCTGTTCCTGCCAGAATAAGAATCGCGGTTGTCGCCAGCACGAGTTTTGTATGCGTGCTCAGCTTCTGCCGCCTGTTTTTTAATTTCTGAATCAGTTCATTCATCACAATAAATCCAATGCCCCCAGTTATTGTCAGCAGCATTATCGTGAGGTTGACGCCCACATTGGTTGCCTGGCTTGCAAGGCTGTTGAATCCGCCGAAGAGGTCAAAGCCTGAGTTGTTGAACGCGGCTATTGAGTGAAATGCCCCGTATTTTATGGCCGCCGATATTCCCATGCTTCCTTTCCAAGTTAGAAACAGCGCGAAAGCGCCAAGCAGTTCAAACAGCATCACAAACGCTGCCGTATTCCTGGCGAATTTGTAGACATCGCCAATGGAAGGAAGGTTCATTGATTCCTGCAGGTATACTCCTCCTGCCAGCTTCATGTTCCTTCCGAATATGAACAGGAAGGACATCAGGGTCATGTAGCCGAGCCCGCCAATTTGTATGAGTGCCAGTATTATTATGTGTCCGGTTGGGGAATAGTAGTCGTGGGTGTCTTTTACCACAAGCCCGGTTACTGTTGTTGCTGAGGTTGCTGTGAACAGCGCGTCTGGAAATGTTGTTGCTTTGTGCTCCCTAGACGAAAAGGGCATCATAAGCAGCACAGTCCCAATCAGAATTATCACAAGAAAGCTGACGGCTATTGCCTTTACAGGATTTACCTTCTTCGCAAGAATAGTTTCGTACACCACTTTTAATCGGTTTGTTAAAGCTACAGCAGCGTTTAAAAAACTTGTGAGCTAGAAATTAGTTTTTATAGATTTTTTGATCAACCTTTTTCGGTAAAAAGGTTGTGAACAGCGATCCTATTTTCCCGCACGACGTGCAGTACTGTTAGGAACGTGCGCCCGCTTAATTGCCGAGTTCGAAATGGGATCGGATGTTACCAGGCGGCCATGGCCGTTCACGGAGCTTTGGATACGGTAGTGATTTATAAGTTTATCTGATGGGTAACCACAATGTTTATATATAATTAGATTATACGTGGCTGTGGTGATGACTTATGCAAGCATTTGAAACAACTCCAAAGCAATGGGGAAATTCGTTGGGAATAACCATACCTAAGGATGTGGTTGATAAGGAGAAGCTCTCTCCCGGGAAAAGGGTGCGGGTGCTTGTTGTATCAGACCAGTCTCACAAGCTGCGCAAGGTTTTTGGCTCGCTTAAGCTGAAGATGCCAACTCAAAAGGCGATGGAAGAGATTGATAGGGAGTACTATGACTGAATCTGGCAGCTTTCTGGCAGATACGTACGCCTTAATTGAGCTGATAGGCGGGAATTCCGGTTATGCGCCTTACCTTGATTCTGTTATGGTCACTACCAAGTTTCACCTTGCTGAGCTGTATTACCACCTGCTTAGATTTTATTCTATTGAGGAGGCGAATCGCTACTTTGATTTTTACTCTGGCTTTTTGGTTCCTGTTTCCCTCTCTTCTATAGCTGCCGCGATGCAGTTTAAGCTGCAGCATAAAGATGAAAAGCTTAGCTACGCCGATTGGATAGGTTACGGTGTGGCAGCTGAGCTTGGCATTAAGTTTTTGACTGGCGATGAGAAGTTCCGCAACAAAGAAAACGTGGAATTTATTAAATGAGCTTTGGATTGATGAGCACTAATTTGCCATTACTTAGCAATTGCCCTTGCATCTGCTGCCGTGTGGATGTGATGTTCCTTCTCCGATGATGTGTGCCCGTACAGCAGGCCCTGCTCTGCAAGCTTCGGGAACACGTCGTATTCAAGGCTGCTGCCGCTGGTGTTGAAAATCTCAGGCGTTGCCACGAGGATTGGCGAGAAAACAAGGTAGACGTCTGTCCTGCGCGGCTTCTGTATGAACTCCAGTATGCGGTTGCCTTCAACTTTTACTGTTCCTTTCTCGCTTGGGTTGGGCGCCGTGGTCAGAATCAGGGTGGCTACTGCAGTTGCCTGCTTCATGTGCTGGTTCCACAGTTCCTGAATGTTGACCTTGTCAAACAATACGTGGCCGTAAACCACGAGGAAATTTGCGTTAATCTTCCCTTTCAGCAGCCGCAGGCTGTCTGCGCTGCCGTTGCTGTCCTTTTCCTTCTCCTCAATGTAGCTTACCTTCACGTTGTATCCGCTGCCGTCTTTCAGTATGTCGAACACCTTTGTCAGGACATTGTGCCTTGCCACGATGAAGATGTCCTTGAAGCCGTTCTCCCTGAGCTTTTTCACAGCCCTCTCGACAACTGTGGTGTTCTTGATTCTCGCAGTAATCCTGTACTCTGCTTCAGAAATCCTGAGCTTTTCCTCCGGGCCTCCGGCCAGTATCACTGCCTGCTTGTGTTCCCCAAGCGCTGTCTTGGCAAGGAACTCTATGGCCTGCGACCGGTTCCTTATGAACACGTTGTCAACTACAGAGTCAATGCCCTTCAGTACGCTGTCTTCTATTGTTATGCTGATTTTGGCTTTCATTTAAATCTCGTGTTTTTGATTGACCTTTTTGAGAAAAAGGTCATGTTATGCTGATTTTGGCTTTCATTTTACAACAGATGCGGCAGCCATATATTTAAATTTATCGGATAAAGTAGGATAGTGGTAAGATATTTATACTGGTTGCTTCTTGTGCGTTTCTTATGAAAATTGCTGTTATTGGTGCAGGGTACGTTGGATTGGTTACAGGAGCCTGCTTGGCGAACCTTGGTAACGACGTGATCTGCGTTGACATTGATGATGAGAAGGTATCCAACCTGCGCAAGGGTGTCATTCCTTTTTTTGAGCCCGGCCTCAGGGATATGGTGGAGATGAACCTTGCCCAGAAGCGCCTTATGTTTACAACTGATTCTGAGCTTGCGATAATGAATTCTGAAGTCATCTTCATTGCTGTCGGCACGCCATCCGGCAATAACGGCAAGGCTGACCTGTCTGCTGTCTTTGCAGTGGCTGACCACATTGCGAAATACGTGGATTCTTACAAGGTCATAATCGTGAAAAGCACTGTGCCGGTTGGCACTGGCTATAAAATCCGCGACCACATCAAGCAGAAGATGAAGAAGCCTGTTGACTTTGATGTTGTCTCCAACCCTGAATTCCTTAGGGAGGGTGAGGCTGTTAATGACTTCATCATGCCTGACAGGATTGTGATTGGCGTTGACAATGGCAAGGCCAAGGATGCCATGCTTGCGCTTTACCGCCCTGTTGAGAGGACAGGCAAGCCAATACTGGTTACTGACGTTAAGAGCTCGGAGCTCATCAAGTACGCGAGCAATGCAATGCTTGCAACTAGGATTTCTTTCATGAATGAGCTTTCGCATTTATGTGAAAAGGTCGGCGCTGATGTGAAAGTCATTGCAAAGGGCATTGGCCTTGACAGCAGGATTGGCCCAAGATTCCTGCAGGCAGGCATTGGCTATGGCGGCAGCTGTTTCCCAAAGGATGTCCGGGCCCTGATTGAGGTTATGAAGGAGCACGGCTGCAGCGTTAAGCTGCTTGAGTCTGTTGAGAGCGTTAATGAAGCGCAGAAGCTCTCCCTTTTGCCCAAGATTCAGAAGCTTGTTCCTGATTTGAAGGGCAAAAAGGTAGCGATTTGGGGCCTTTCGTTCAAGCCCAAGACTGATGACATGAGGGAGGCGCCTTCAATTGTTGTCATCAGGGAGCTTCAGGAGCTTGGCGCTGAGATTCACGCCTTTGACCCGGTTTCCGAGAGGAATGCCAAGCAGATATTTGAGAATGTGCATTATGCTGACACGCCTTTTGGCGCCTTGGAAGGCGCGCACTGCCTTGTGGTTGTCACAGAGTGGGACCTGTTCAGGGAGCTTGATAAGGACAGGATGAAGAAGCTCATGGCCGAGCCCAATGTTGTTGACGGCCGCAACATTTACGAGCCCGGTGAGATGCGCAGCCTTGGCTTTAACTACATCGGTGTCGGCAGAGGTTGACAGCATGAAAGCAATCATTACAGCTGCAGGCTATGCTTCGCGGCTGTGGCCGTTGACAAGGGACCTCCCGAAGCCGCTTCTTGAGGTGAAGGACAGGCCGATTGTTGAGCACATTGTTGCAAGGATTGCCGAGATTCCCGATGTTGATGAGGTATTTGTTGTCACAAATGCCAAGTTTTATCCTCGCTTTGAGGAGTGGCTTGTGGATGCCAGGACAAGGTTCCAGCTGCCGATTAAGCTTGTAAACGACGGGACAGCATCGAACGATGATCGCCTCGGCCAGGTTGGTGACATTCACTTCGCGATTGATAAGGAGAAGGTTGATGATGACCTGATAGTGGTTGCTGGCGATAACCTGTTTAATTTTTCGCTTTTGCCTGCGTTCGGGGAGTTTTCGCGGCAGCAGTGGATACTTAACCCGCTTTATGAGTCAAAATCCTACAAGGCAGCGCTGGAATCAGGCAGCGTTGTCATTGATGAAGCTACGAATGAGTTTGTCGAGTTCCTTGAAAAGTCCCCGACTCCAAAATCAACATTGATATCCCTCGGCATTTACTTTTTTCCAAAGCAAAAGCTGCAGCTTATCAGGAAGTACATGGCCGAGAAGAACAACCCTGATAAGATGGGTTTTTTTATTATGTGGCTGATGCAGCAGGAGAAGGTTCTTGGCCACGTTTACAATGAGAAGTGGTTTGACATAGGCTGGATTGAGGCGCTGGAGACAGCGCGCAAGGAGTTTGAGCCAAGATGAGCAAAATAATTCAAATAAAAAAGACCGTTGTAGTTACCGGCGGTGCCGGCTTTATCGGCAGCCACCTGTGCAGGTTTCTCCTTGCAAAAGGCTACAGGGTTATATGCATTGACAACATGCTTACCGGCAACCACAGCAACGTTAGTGACCTGAAAAGTAACAGCGATTTTATTTTCATTGACCACGATGTCACATTGCCATTTGAAATCAGCGAGACAGTTCACTATGTTCTGCACTTTGCCAGTCCTGCCTCTCCTGTTGATTATGAGCGCTTGCCTATCCAGACGCTGAAAGCCGGCTCTTTGGGAACCCACAACATGCTTGGACTTGCCAAGGTAAAGAAAGCGGTTTTCTTGCTTGCGTCAACATCCGAAGTTTACGGCGACCCGTTGGTCCACCCGCAGCCTGAAAGCTACTGGGGTAATGTTAACCCGATTGGCCCGAGGGGGGTTTATGACGAAGCCAAAAGGTTTGCCGAGGCGATTACAATGGCTTACCACCGGGTTCATGGGATGGGCACTAAAATCGCAAGGATTTTCAACACATACGGTGAGGGCATGCGCAAAAATGACGGCAGGTCGGTTCCTGCATTCATAACGCAAGCCCTTTCCAGCAAGCCATTGACTGTTTTCGGCGATGGCTCGCAGACAAGGAGCTTTTGCTACGTGTCTGACTTAGTTGAGGGCGTTTACAAGCTAATGTTGTCAAGCGTGAACGAGCCAGTCAACCTTGGCAACCCTGCAGAGTACACAATCCTGGAGTTTGCGAAGAAGATTCTCAAGCTCACTGCCAGCAGCAGCAAAATAATATTCAAGCCGCTGCCAGTTGATGACCCAAAAACAAGATGCCCGGACATTACAAGAGCACGGACTCTTCTGAAGTGGCAGCCGAAAGTTGCAGTTGACGACGGCCTGAAGCGCACGATTGAGTGGTTCAGGAAAGAAGCTAAATGATGTCTCGGCTAGTTGAAAGTCCTTGAGCGTCACACGAAAGGTAAAGTAAAGTTGTCTGTGTTTTTGGGCTGCTCGTGTCCAATCATTGCTTGGATTCTTTTCTCCTCCCCTTGGTAACCAAAGGGGAGAGAAAGGAAGTCTGCAAGACCACCAGCAGCTTACTCACATAACTTTACTTTACCCACACGAAACAACCTTTAAATAATAGTTACCAGTCCTCTGCACTATGGCTAAGAAGCGCGCTCTCGTTACAGGAATCACAGGCCAGGACGGCTCATTTCTTGCTGAGTTCTTGCTGAGCAAGGGCTACGAAGTTTA
>JAHFTU010000097.1 GCA_023269295.1 Candidatus Woesearchaeota archaeon
GACTCCTTACAGGCAGTAACGGTTAAAGGCAGAAGGGCAGAAGTAGCAACAAAGGTACTTGCCCACAACCTGTGGGCAAGATTAAAAGTCATAATAATCGAACTTTTCAATATTGCCTAATGTTCATAACGCTTAAATAACAGCTCCCAGACCTTTTGAACATGCAGAAGCCAAAGATTTTCGGCATTAACCTATCGCTGCCGCAGTTACTGCTCCTTCTGGTAATAGTTGCAGCCGTACTTATTCTGCCGGGCCTTGATATCTATACGCACATCCATGATTCATGGCTTTACAACAAGATGCTAAAGGACCGGGTTATCCTGACAGAGGATTCGTCTATGCTCGGAGGGCATGAGAGCGTATACGGGTATGGGGTGCCGTCTTACATCCTTGCAGGGTTTGCGTGGTTTTTCTTCCAAAAAGCTGCAATCGATGTGCTTGAGGTTGCCCTGTTTGCAGGCCTGGTGCTAATATCACTTTCCATTTTTAAGAACAAAAACATGCTTTTCACCTGGTATGCGCTCATTTTCATCAAAATACTCCTGCCAGACTCATTTCCATATTTGCTCTCGATATTCCTGTTTTACCTTGGGGTTTACCTGATAAGGAGGTATAAGGACAAGCCCTTTGGCGATTTAGCCATACTGCTGGCCGGGCTGAACCACCCGTATGCCGCACTCACAAACGTGGTGACATTATTTTTTGGCAGAACGAGGCTGTTCCTATGCAGCATTGCAGTTCTGGCAGTGCAAATCGTCCTGTTGAAGTTTATTTATTTCTACGGCCTGGTGAACTTTGACTTTTACAACCTTCTTGAGTTAGCTATTCGCTCTCTTGTAATGTTGTTCCCATTCATTATAAGCCTAATCCCAAAACTATCAGCAAAAGCCAGAATATTCAGCTTAAGGAGCGCCTATGCACTTGTGCTCGCAGGAATATTCATCATCTATCCGCTATTCTTTGTCCCTTTTGGAACTGGATGGAAAGATGCAATACGCTGCTACTACAAAGAAACTTACTCTGAAGTCCCAAGCCTGCCAGGAAACGTAAGGATTGTTGATAATTGCAGGGAGTGGATATATGCTTTCCCGTTAAGAGGGATGGTTACTTCAATCTCTCCAGCTTTCCAAGGCCAATACTACGATGTTAAGTGGACAGAAAGCAAGTATTTTTCCTATCTTAACATGAGCAAAACGACCTGGGTTGTGTTTTGCAGGGATTGCGATTTCAGGACCCCAACGCTGGAAAAGACCGGTGAACTTCAAATCCTTCAAAAAAACTTCCCGCTGTATGCTAATGTGTCAGATTTTGAGATATTCGATGTGCGAGATGCAGTCCTTCTTGTGTCCAATAGTAAAACCAAGCAACATCACCAGCTAAATAGCACCATGACAAGGATCAGGCAAATCTTTAAATAAAAAGTAATGTAAACGGAGTTGCTTATGAGAATTTTTAAATCTGAATTTACATATGCCCAAATATTTCTTCTCCTGATAATCTTTCTTTTTGTTCTTTTTGTTCCAGGAGCCGACGTCTATAGCCATACACACGCCGCATGGCTTTATAATTACATGATTAAAAATAAAGTTATTTTAAATGAAGATTTCTCAATGTTAAGTGGGCATCAACCACTCTATGGTAGGGGTGCGCCATCATATGCGCTAGCCGGCTTTGGCTGGTTTGTTTTTGGAAGACACGTTATTAAAGCTTTAGAACTCCTTTCCCTCATAGGAATAATATGGCTATCGTTTAGACTCTTTAAAAATAAAGAAGCATTGTTTTTTTGGTATGGGCTTATTTTCATTAAAATATTAACTTTTGATGCTTATCCTTATTTTTTATCAATGTTTTTATTCTATTTAGGAATATATCTGATTAAAAAATTTAATAAAAAACCATTCGGAGACTTTGCCATAATTATGGCTGGAATAAATCATCCATATATTGCCTTGACTAACCTTGCTACCATTTTCTTTGGGAGAACCCTACTTTTCCTCATTAACATCGTGATACTGATTGCACACATTTTCATATTAAAATATGTATTCTTCTCAGGAATACTAAATTTCGATTCCAATGCAACAAACGTAATATTTGCAAACTTGTTTGATATCACAATACGTTCTGTTGTTCTGCTTTTTCCATTCTTGGTTGAGTTTATGCAAAAGTTTTCTGTTAGGATTTTTAATCTAAAAACTGCATATTGCCTTACAATAGCAGGTGCATTTTTAATATACTCAACATTTGCTACACCTGAAAAAATTGGGTTACAGGAAAGAATGAAATGTTATTATAAGCAAAATTATTTAGAGATACCTGTCCTGTCTGGTAACATTAGAATAGTTGATAGTTGTGAAAAATGGATGTACGTTTCGCCGTTAAAAGGACTAGTTTTGTCTGTGTCAAATGAAGGCCATGGACAGTATTACTTTTCCAAATGGACTCTGAAAAAGTACATGGAATACCTAAATAAGAGCAATACCAGCTACGTAATTTTTTGCAAGAATTGCAGAGTAACTACGAGAACATTGCAGGATACCGGCGAGCTTAATATCCTTAAGGAAAACTTTCCTGTTTATGCGGACTTGCGAGATTACACTATCTTTGACGTAAAAACAGTTAATGGTGAAGTCACTGTCCCAAATGCCTTGACTCCATCATAGAAGCTCAGATTATTGTTGCCACAACCCAAATCGTGAGCACACGATTGGACCCAGTCGCATGACCTTTTACGAAAATGTCACCGGAGAGGCGACATACTTCGTCTCTAAGACGAAGAAAGGTCAATCAAAACAGCGACTTGGGAAACATTTAAAAGAGCCCAAAGGAATTCTTGTGTTGAATGGCGAATGACAAGGAGATAAAGGCAGAGTTCAAGCAAAAGGCCTCGCTAGAGCCTGACAGGTACTATGCAACTTCTGTGCTGAAAGAAGAAGGATTCGCAAGAAAGCAATGCACAAACTGCAGCCGGTTCTACTGGACTGTTATCGCTGACTCAACTGTATGCGGCGACCCTGCCTGCAGCGGAGGGTTCAGGTTCATTGACAAGTCCCCAGCTAAAAAAAGGCTTGGCTACATTGAAGTTTGGAAAGAATTCTCAGAGCATTTTAGGAAGCTAGGGTATACGCCAATAAGAAGATACCCTGTGGCAAGCCGCTGGCGCGCAGATACCGATTTTGTGGCAGCTTCAATATACGACTTCCAGCCGTACGTCGTTTCAGGCGAGGTCGAGCCGCCGGCAAACCCGCTTGTCGTGCCGCAGTTCTGCCTGAGATTCAATGACGTAGACAATGTCGGCATCACAGGCGCCCACTACACAGGATTCGTGATGATAGGCCAGCACGCTTTCATGCCGCCTGAAAAATGGAAGCAAGCTGACTACTTCCGTGACATTCATTCGTGGCTGCGGCAAGGACTGGGATTGCCAAATGAGGAGATAACTTACCATGAGGATGCCTGGGCTGGAGGCGGCAACATGGGCCCATGCATGGAGTATTTCAGCAGAGGATTGGAGCTGGGAAACCAGGTTTACATGGTGTACGACGTAAGCAGCGGCACTCCCAAAGAGCTAAAGCTGAAAGTCCTTGACATGGGGATGGGGCAGGAGAGGAATGCGTGGTTTACTGGGGCTGTGCCCACAAGCTACGAGACCACATTCCCAACTGTGGTGAAAAAGCTGCAGGAGATTACTGGTGTTAAGGTTGACCCCCAGCTGCTGCAGAAATTCCTGCCATACAGCAGCTACCTCAACGTTGATGAAGTTGAAAACATTGACAAGGCATGGCAATCTGTCGCTGCAAAAGTTGGAGTTCAAGCAGCTGAACTGAAAAGTAAAATACTGCCGCTGTCAGCGCTCTACTCTGTTGCCGAGCACTCCAGAAGCCTGCTTGTTGCGCTGAGCGACGGAGTGCTTCCGAGCAACGTTGGCGGAGGTTACAACTTAAGGGTACTCTTAAGAAGAGTCTTTTCTTTAATAGAGAAATATAAGTGGACAGATAGAGTCAACTTATACCCCTTATTTGAGTTGCATGCGGAATATCTTAAGCCACAGTTCCCAGAGTTAAGCGAAAATTTAGCAGATATCATAAAAATACTTTCTGTTGAAGAAAATAAGTACATAGCTACTCAGAGAAATGCCCGCTCACTTGTTGGGCAATACATAGTGAGGCAGAATATGCAACTGACAGACGAAAAACTTGTTGAGCTATATGATAGCAATGGAATAACCCCAGAACTTGTAAAGGAAATGTTCGCACAGGATGGAAAAACAATAAAGATTCCTGAAAACTTTTACGCCTTAATAGCTGAAAGGCACGAAAAGGGCAAGCAAGCGCAGACCACAGCTACAAAGCGAGACACTAAGCTTGATTTTGCTGATGTTCCAGCGACGAAAGTCCTCTACTACAGCGACTACACTGTCGTTGACTTCCCGGCAACCATACTGAAAATAATTGATGACAAATACGTTGTGCTTGACCAGACATACTTTTACCCGACGTCAGGAGGGCAGGAGCATGACATCGGCGAGATGGCTGGCTGCGAAGTCGCTGACGTATTCAAGCAGGGCAATGTTGTCGTGCATATACTCG
>JAHFTU010000098.1:0-3259 GCA_023269295.1 Candidatus Woesearchaeota archaeon
GGGTCCTGACCACAAAACTGTCAGAGCTTCAGGGAACACCGCTCCTTGGGCAGCTGCCTGCGGATGAAGCATTGCGATTTAAATCAAGCATTGATACAGCGAGGAACGCACTCGCGGCTGCGGAACCTTTCTTTTTAGACGCCACCCAAAACGGCCGAGCTACAGAAAAAGTAACCCGAGCTAATTTTACCGAAGTGGCTGCCCGCGTAACAGACATCGAACGGCGGATTGGCTCAGCAGAGAGCTCAATAGGAGTCGCCAGTGGCATCGTGTCGGCGCAACAACTAATTACTGATGGCAGGAAAACCCTTGATGGGCTCTTAGCAGAGATAAAGAGCACAAACCCGCCACTTGTCATCCTGACAAGGGCAGAAACTCTTTACCAGGGAGGCATTATCGGTGTAAGCCAGCGCCAACCAGAACAAGTGAAGAGCTACACGTTACAGCTTACGAGCTTGCGGGACAACACAAAGGCTATTATTGACCTTAATACGCAATCAGACCGCCTTTACAAAGCAATATTGGCCATTGCTAAAGAGGACAAAGCAGTGCAGCAGGCAAATTCGCTCCAGGCAGAATCGCAGCAGTACCTCGGCACGGCAGATGTTGGAAACCTGCGCCAGACTGTCGACAGGCTTGGCAGCCTAGAACAAATTCTGAAGGTTGAATTCACTGTTAAAATCACTGGCGGGAAAGAGAGAATCTCAAATAGCAATAGCAGCATAAGAAACTACTATCTCCTTGTCGAAGCAGTTGACCAGAGTGGCAAGGTCATTTTCCTTGACATCAGGAATGAGGAAACTGGGAAAACAGAACAGGTTAATCATTGGGGGGAACGGGCTCCCAAATCGTTGTACGACGCGGTTAACAATGATTACTCTGACAACCAGATTATTGACAAAAACAAGCTTGGAGCTAAGCAAAAGGGCTTACTCAGCTGGGACAGGGCATACAATGGAAACCCGTACGACGGCCTACCTAGGGAAGGGCTTGGCCAGATAACTCGATGGTGATGGTGAATAGATGGTAAGCGGCAGCACAGTCCACAAAAAAATAAAGGGCAAAATTGCTGAGGTCGAACAGCAGCACGAGTCACTCGGCGGGCAGCTTTACTCTACAGAACGGCAAATCCAGGAAAAGTCGGCCCAGCGAGAGGGCATCTACATTAACCTCGCGCAAGTGTACTTGCCCGAACTTACAGCGAAGGCAGTTGCCGAAACCCTGCCCCAGTTACGAACAACTGTCAACGAGATCTTCAACAACAGGCAGGCGGCGAGGGTAAGCCTGGAACAGCGCATGGCTGCCACACAGCAGCAGCGAAAGACACTTGAAGTGAAATTGGATGATGTTACCGAAAAGCTTGAAGCTGAACTCAAAGCTAAACAGACGCTTGAACAGGCGGTCAACGCAGAACTTGGCGGCAATGCAGCATACACGACGCTGATTCAACAAGCGGAAAAACTTCAAGCAAACGCACAAACTGCCGAGAGCCGCAAGCAGGATGCTCTTCGTGAAAAGAAAGAGAAAGCGCCTGGCTATGAGGGCAACAAGCTCTTTGCCTACCTCGCGAGAAGGAACTTTGGCACTGACGCATATACTGGCAACTTCTTGACCAGACCTCTTGATGCATGGGTTGCCAGAATTATCCATTACCACGATGCCAAGAGGTCGTATGACCAACTTGCCGGAATGCCTGTGGAAATCCAAAAGCTCATCACAGCATACAAGAAAGATTTGGATGGCGTGGCTGCAGAAATAGCCGCAATAGAAAAAGAAGCAGCAGACAGGCACGGCCTCACAACTGTTCTTGACCATGGTAATGCACTCCTTACCCAACGAAAATCATTTATGGATACGATTGCAAAAGCAGACGCTGATTATAATAAGCTTTCTCAGGACAGGAATGGCCTTGACAACACTAAGGGCGTGCATTACGAGCAAGCCCTCGGGCAGCTCAAGAGTTACCTTAAAGGTGAAACGATTGCTGATTTAAGAGCCAGGGCAAAATCAACAACAAACACATCTGTTGACGACAGGCTTGTTGAGAACTTGGAGGCTGCTGAGGGCGAAATCAACGACGCTCGTGAAAAAGCCAAGAAATTCAAGGCAGAGCAGGCAACAATAGCAGACAGGCTTGAAGAGTTACGGAGTGTCGAGCGCGAATTCAGGAGAAAGGAGTACGATGCAAGCAGCTCCAGATTCTCTGACGGCCTTAACATTGATACGCTGCTAATCGCCATTCTTCTCGGCAGGATGAGTTCTTCTGACGCAAGCAGGCAGATGGGCTCCAGCCACCACTGGGAACAGACGTATTCTTCACCCAGCTACTCGAGTTCCTCCTCCTCACATAGCGGTGGCGGCTTTGGCGGTGGGGGCTTCTCTTCTGGCGGAGGTTTTGGCGGCGGCGGCTTTTCTTCAGGAGGCGGCTTCGGCAGGTAAACAGCTTGCCCGATTACACCAGATCCAGAGCGCTTATTTTAAACCTTTTTGTTGCAGGAGTTACTGTACGCTGACATTCGTATTTCCTGCAAAAAATATATAAAGAGACGCACGATGCAGCAGCTTAGGGGTTGTAGCTGTTGTTTATCATACGACTCAGTTATTTTTGGGGGTTTTAAAAGATGAGGCTGACACTTGCAGAGCCGAAGTACTTAAAGGAAAGCATATCAATAATCTCCGAGCTCGTAAACGAGGCAAAGCTCAGGATTTCCAAGGACGGCATTGAGCTGGTCGCAATGGACCCGGCAAACGTGGCAATGGTAATCTTCAAGCTTCTGCCGACAGCATTCACTGAGTATGATGTTGAAAAGCCGGCAGAAATAGCCATAAACCTCACAAACCTGAGGCAGATACTCAGGCGAGCTAATCCAACTGACATGCTCACGCTGGAGCTTGACGCCAACAAGCTCAAGATACAGCTCAAATCAGCATCCACAAGGACATTCAGCCTCCCAATAATCGACATGGAGGAAAAAGACCAGAAAGTCCCCGAGCTCAGCTTCCCGGTAAACATAGAGGCCGATTCTGCGCTCTTCAACGAGGCAATCAACGATGCGGACATAGTTTCAGAATCAGTCAGCATTGTCGCAGAGCCGGGCAAGCTCTCGCTCCAGGCAGAAGGCGACCTGAACACCGCAGCCATAGAAATCAGGGACTCTGAAACAACAAAAGTGGCCGCCAAGGAAAAAACCAAGGCAAAATACTCCATAGAATACCTGAAAAAGATGATTGAGGGAAGCAAGCTCTCAGACAGGGTGCT
>JAHFTU010000098.1:3359-4537 GCA_023269295.1 Candidatus Woesearchaeota archaeon
CCGGAATCGCAGGGCTCACAGCAGCAATCTACGCCTCACGGGCAAACCTGAAGCCGCTCGTAATTTCGGGAAGGGAGGAAGGCGGCCAGCTCATGCTGACGACAGAGGTAGAGAACTACCCCGGCTTTCCAGATGGCATTCTCGGGCCTGACCTGATTTCCAAGTGCAAGGAGCAGGCAAGGAAGTTCGGCACAAGGTTCAAGGACGGTGACATGGAAAAGTTTGAGGTAAAATCCAATAATGTTTATGAGCTTACAGTTGACGGCGAAAAAATAGATGCTGAGTGCGTCATCATCGCCACAGGAGCTTCAGCAAGGATGCTTGGGCTTGAGTCTGAAAAGAAGTACTTCAGCAGGGGAGTGCACACCTGCGCAACGTGCGATGCATACTTCTATAGTGGAAAAGACGTTGTTGTTGTGGGAGGCGGGGATAGCGCATGTGAAGAGTCGCTCTTTATGACTAAGCTTGTGAATTCTGTGACTATAATTCACCGCCGCAGCGAGTTCAAGGCAAGCAAGATAATGCAGGAGCGCGTTCTAAGCAACAGCAAAATAAAGATTGTGTGGAATTCTGCGGTTGAGGAAATCATTGGAGATGGCAAAAAAGTGAGCGCTGTGAGGATTAAAGACGTAACAAACAACAAGACCTCAGAGCTGAAAACAGACGCGGTCTTTCTCGCCATTGGCCACATACCAAACACCGCTGTGTTTAAGGGCACTCTTGACCTGGATGAGAACGGCTACCTGAAGGCAGACAGCAGGATGCGGACAAAGCTGCCAGGTGTTTTTGCAGCCGGGGATGTTTACGACAGGGTGTACAAGCAGGCGGTCACCGCAGCCGGAATGGGCTGCCAGGCAGCGCTCGAGGCAGAACGGTACCTGCAGGGAACAGCGAGATAGAGCAACCTAATCTTTATTGCCGGCTTTTGCCGTGCATTTTGTGCATTATTTCAACAGCAGCCAGTATCCCAAGCAACACCAACACCACTCCGATGATTATCTTTGCGGCAGAGCCAAAGCCGCCGCGGCTTTCTAGCGGTTTCTCCTCGGCAACTGGCTTAGTGGCGGCCACTTCCTGTGTCACCAGCCCAGTTGGTGCCAGAGGCGCAGCAGGAGCTTCGGCTTTTGGCTTCTCAGGGGCTGCAACTGGCTTGGGTTTCGCCACTGCCTTTTCCGCCG
>JAHFTU010000037.1:0-9389 GCA_023269295.1 Candidatus Woesearchaeota archaeon
CTGCCGAAGGTGCGGCCAGCGCACACTCACGCTCAGAGGAAGGACCTGCGCAAGCTGCGGGTTCGGCTCCTCGCCAAAAATGAGAAGCTACAAGTGGCAGAAGGTCAGGAAGAAGAGCGTGATGTTAAGGTAAATTTTGTGGTTTTGTAAGCTTCCAATTTCTTAAAGAACTTTTATACTAAAAGCCATTAAAATAATAAGCTTTATAAATTTAACAAAGAATTTATTAAGAATGGTATCAGCAAATGCATTATTATTGGAACAAATTCTTGCTGAAGAGCCTCAAAGAAAAATGGACCTTCTACATTTTATATGGCACGAGGGTGCAAGAGGCGAAGTTGGAGATGCCTATATTGCTGAGCTTGAGCACCGTTTGGCAAGTTTATCTCAAACGCAAGGCGATTTTTGGCGGACGATGGAAGCGGAGAATGTTGCTTTCGAAATCTATCTGGTTGCCAAAAGGGAAGCGGATACTGCACTGCAAGAGGGCAAGATGGGAAGGGTATTATCAATGTATAAAACGGCTGCTACCACCCTGAGTGAACGTCAGTTGAATAGGCTGCCAGAGGTATTAAAAGAAATAAATATTGATGAAGTTACTGAAGCTGTTCTTGGAATTCTAACAGAAAAAGAAGCCGGACTACATGCACGAGGAGTGAAAAAGGAAGAAATGTTGATTGATTACTCGCTTAATCTAGCTATAGCAAATATAACTGCATGGCATGAAACCCAGAAAGGTAACTACTCCGGAGCTTTAGCTGAGTACCTGAGACGTCAAGCCTTTTTAAAGGCTTTTGAATTTGTAAAGGACTTACCAAATGAAGTCAGACAACAACTTGGAGCACAGGCTGTTGAAACTATAGAGCGCTCCGGTTATTACGAGAATGCTCTTGAGATGGCTGTTGTTGTTGGAGACCAGCAGAAAGCCAAGGACTTAGCCCAAAAGGTTATAGGTCCTGATTACCAAATTAATACTGGAAGAAAGGTAGAAATAGCGCAACAGTTCGGGCTGACCAGTAACACAAGCCTTGTAAGGCAAGTTGAAGAAACGGTTACACGAACATTGTCAGAATTGTCAGAATCAGTGGCTAATGTAAAGGAACGCCAGCTAAGACCAGGGGAGGCGGGCAAGAGGGCAGAACAGTTATATCAGAAATTAATGCCTGTTGGAGAACAGGTTGTGCGCCCACTTCTAATTGCGGCAACTGACTGGTATTTGGCAGCTAAAGAATATGGAGATGCTCACAGGACAGCAGCATTAAGCGGTCACCCCAAAGCACGTTGGCTTGGCACGTTAATGAATTATGTTGGCAACAATTCCCCCCAAAAAGATGCGCATTAGGCTCACTTAACTTTTCTAGAACTCCTCATAAAACTTACTAGCCACAGGAACCTTCTGCCCCTGGTAGTGGCTGCTGCACTTAAATCTTTTCTCTTGCAAAGTTCAGAAACTCTCTTAAGGCAACTTCAGGTTTATCGTCAAGCTCGCTTTCTTTCACATCTCCCTCAGAGCCGTCGTGGAAGTGCTTTGGGAAAGTCTTTATGCCTTCGTGCTTTTTGTGGGGTGCGTTGTCATGCCGGAAGATTTTGCCATCTTTTCTCTGCCAGTGGTAGGAATATTTCCTGTCGCCGAGCCAGACCTCCAGGAACGAATTGTCAACGAAATATATCCTGAGGCTTTTTGCCGTGTTTAAAGGTCCTCTGACGACAGAAGCAGAAACAACAACGTCAGGAAATTCCTGCAGGGCAATACTCTTTAGCTTGAGGTACGTAATTTCTGCATCCAACTATTAGCCACCTTAACTTTTTTTTCCAAGTTTTCCCAGTAGATGAGCTGTTCCCAGGCCGGGCGCTCCTCTGCCTCTCCGCTTTCTATCCTGCTTTTCAGCTCCTTTATGCTTGACACTCTAAACTGGACTTTAATCTTCAGAATCTCTGCAGACGCATCTCTAAGCTCTTTTTCCAGGAAAACCTGTATGCTTTCATCCAGGATTTTTCTTTCCGGCATTTCCAATTCTTTTGACAGCTCGCTCAACAAAGACTTTATCATAGTTAAAGTTTAAACTAAGCCAGTATAAAAACCTTTAGCTCAAAATTCCTTCAAAACTCCTCATAAAACTTACTAGCCACCGGCTCTTTCTGCCCCTGATAATGGCTGCCCAATCCTTTCGAGCCGTAGGGCTTGTCAACCGGAGTAGTCATCTGCGTGAATGAAATCTGGCCAATCTTCATCTTGTAGTACAAAGTTATTGGCAGTGGGGAAACGTTGCTCAGCTCCAAAGTCAGGTTGCCTTCCCAGCCGGGGTCAACAAACCCTGCTGTGCTATGAATAAGAAGGCCAAGGCGGCCAAGTGAGCTCTTGCCCTCAATGCTGCCTGCAATGTCATCAGGAAGCTTGATCCACTCCAAAGTGCTTGCGAGTATGAATTCACCGGGGTGAAGCATAAGCGGCTCATCATCCTTAATCTCAACAGTCCGCATCAGGTCGTCCTGCTTGTTCCTCACGTCAATCATGGCATGCTGTGACTTATTGAAGAGAAGGAACTTATTGTCAAGGTGAACATCCACGCTTGAAGGCTGGATGCAGTCTTCAAAGTAGGGCCTTATGACAATTTTGCCAGACTTTATGGCTTCCTTGATGCTTTTGTCACTCAACAACATATGAAATTTCCCTTTCTTTTATTACTTCTTTGCTGCAATAGCCGCTGAAGCTATTTTCATCTTTATCTCGCCAAGAACCCTTTCAATTTCCTTATAAAGCTTTTTGTAGTCTAAATCGTTTGTTACCGTAAAATCAGCTGCCTTGATGCACGCTGCGAGCTGCTGGTCAGTTTCCTTGCCGGCCATCTCCCTTTTCTCCTGGACAAGAAACTCGCTGAAAGATTTAGGGTCACGCTCAGAGTTCCTTTTCCTGGCTCTCCCATAACGGATGTCAACTGGAGCATCAACAGAAACCATGTAAAAATCCTTGAATTCCCTCAGCGCGGCAATCTCGCCAGGGTTTCTTATGCTGTCAACTACGGCGCTTGCCACGCTCGGAGCGCCCCTAAGCCGCTTTATCGCAAGCTCAGCAAGGAAAGCTGGGCCATACTTCTTCCGCAACTGGTTGCCGGCACTCGTAAGGTTGTCCCTGGTTGCGGGTATGCCTTTCTCGCGAAGCAAAAGCCGCAGCTCGTCAGAAAGCGAGTAGTACTGGAACCCCTTGCCAATGAGGTATTCAGCCACAGTGCCCTTGCCGGCAGCATAGGTTCCTGTAAGTCCGATTATCATTCTATTGCCTATTGTGCAGTGATTATAAATAGTTTTTTATATTTCGGCTGCAGCGGCGTACTGGCTATGGCAGACGCTTTTACAGAAGAAGAAAAAAGGATTCTTGAGCCATACTTCACTAATCTGGACAAGCCGATTTTCGCTTTTACCTCAAAGGTGCCAGAGGAAGTCGTTGCAGTCCTATTCTCAAAATACAGCCGCTCACCCCACAGCATCCGCAAGAACTTTCTTGACCTTGTGAAAGACCCTGAGTCGGGATTCAAGGGCATACTGGACAGCGTTGGAAGCGCAGGAAGCAATGACGCCTTTGCTGCCGCCCTGACAAAGGCAAGAGATTTTTTCCGCAGAATCCTAGTGGAATACGGCGATGACTCTGTCGGGGAGCTTGGTATGGCCCACATTGCATGCGAGGATGTTTCGCAGATTGCTGCAAAAGCAATTGAATCAGCGCGGCTGACCTCGCCGCTTGAGAAATCAACAAGGTATGTTGTCTTTGACAAGGGCAAATACCACAAGCCCTCTGCAATAATGAATTCAAAATTCCGGGCAGAATATGCTGCGCTGTGCGATGAGCTGTTTGAGACTTACAGCGGCGAGATTGAGCCCACAAAGGCATTTGTCAGGGAAAAGTGGCCGATTGCAGAGTTTGACTTCAACGGCAGGAAAATCAGCCAGATGACGGATGAGGCAGAGATAAAAAGGACCAGAACAGCGTACGAATCTTCTGTAAGGGCAAAGGCGCTTGATGTCCTGAGGTATTACCTTCCTGCAGCCACTGTGACAAACATAGGCATAACCGCAAACGGCAGGGCCTTTGAGTACCTCATATCAAAGCTGCTGAGCGATGAGCTCGAGGAAATCAGGGAAATTGGGAAGCTGATGCACGACGAGCTGTCAAAAGTCATCCCCTCGCTTGTCAAAAGGGCAGCGCCAAGCAATTACCTCATTGAAACAAAAAAAGGCATGCGAACATTTGCAGCCGCAAAATTAAGCGGCATGAAAATCAAAAAACAGCCGACAGTGACTCTCGTCAAATACGAAAAAAATGCCGAGGTTGATGTTGTTGCAGCAGCCCTGTACCAGTTCTCGCACCACCCGCTTTCGCAGCTCCAAAAGGCAGCAAAGAAAATGACTGCTGAAGAAAGGATGAAGGCTATTGATGAGTACATGGGAAGGAGGAGCAACCGCAGGGAGAGGCCCTTGAGGGCAGCTGAGGCGGCGTACTACCAGTTTGACGTGCTCAGCGATTACGGCGCTTACAGGGACTTGCAGAGGCACAGGGTAATGACACAAATCCCGCAACTGCTCACGGTTGAGCACGGTTATGATACCCCACCCGAGATTATTGAGGCTGGATTTGGAAGCCAGTTCAGCAAGTGCATGAAAAAAGCCGCGGCTGTTTACAGGAAAATTGCTGCGGAGATGCCGCTTGAGGCACAATACGCTGTGCCGCTGGCTTACAGGATAAGGTACATCATGCAGTTCAACCTCAGGGAGGCCTACCACTTTATCGAGCTGCGAAGCACGCCGCAGGGCCACCCAAGCTACAGGCGTGTTGTTCAGGAAATGTTCAGGCAGATACAAGCAGTACACCCGACACTTGTGCATTACATGAAGTTTGTCAACATGGACGAGATGGATGCGCTCGGCAGGCTGAAGTCAGAGCTGAGAACACAGGAAAAACTGGACGCGCTGGCCAGAAAAGAGAAAAATATTTAAAGTATTACGCGTAATACTTTGTAGGATAAAGATGAGCGAAACAAAGGTAACGTCTAAATTTCAAACTACAATCCCCTTGAAGATAAGGGACTTTTTAGGCGTAAAGCCGGGGAAGGAAGTCGAGTGGCATATCGTTAAAGGACTAGTTGTTGTTGATTCAGCTAGAAAAATAGAGCACCCCGTAAAGTTCCTCACATCTCAAATTAAGCTGGATATTGATGCAGTTAAACTTGTAAAAAACGCAAGAGCAGATTTTAAATGATATATGTTGATACAAACGTAATCATATATGCTGTTGCCAATGATGCAAAATACGGGGCTGCTTGCAAGCGAATACTTTTGGATTTGGAGACTGACAAATTAAAAGCGTGCGCTTCTGTGCTTGTTCTAGTTGAGACAATTAACGTGCTGACTAAAATTAACAAGTTACTTAACGTGGCTGGCAAGGCAGAGCTTGACATTCGAAAGAACATTGATGCCATACTCTCGCTCCCAATCGTTTGGTTTGACTTGAATTTTCTGGTAATTAAAAGGGCTGCAGAATACAAATACAAAGTATCGGGTGTTGATTACGTCCATATTGCATCCATGGAATTAAACTCTGTCAGCGAGCTTATATCAGCGGATAAAGAGATTGACAAGGTCGGCGCCATAAAAAGAGTGGATCCGTTAAAATATGCATGAGCTGAAGTCAGAGCTCAGGACGCAGGAAAAGATGGCTGCGCTTAGTGGCGAAAGTAATCAGAAGTCATAAGCGATGTATCTATTTATTTGTCCATGTTTGGGGTATGAAAGCCAAGACGGCGGGGCCTCTCATATACACTCGGTTTGCGTTCATAAGCCTTAACCACCCCTAAAACCTGCTCAAGACCTACGAGCCCAGCCTTCTCTCCTCGTCTTTCAGCACGGGCTTGCTCTTGCAGGGCACGCCTGATTATTTCTCTAGCATCCGCACCCGAAGCGCCAGACAACTGCTTTGCAGCTTCGGAGTAATCTATTGAAGGCTCAAACAACTGACGCCTTGCCCTCTCTTCCGCCAGCTTTTGGTGGACAATAAAAATCTGCGCGAGTTCAGCTGGCGTAGGCAGGTAGACCTCTATTAAATAATCCAGCCTGCCAGGCCTTGTCAGCGCCTCGTCAAGGACATGCGGCCTGTTTGTGGCGCCTATCACAACAACACCGTTGGCGGGCACTAACCCCTCCATGTTTGTAAGAATAACCGAGAGTACGCGTTCAGAAGCCTCATGAGCAGCATCCCTTCTACCGCCGATTACGTCTATTTCATCCAAAAATATTATTGAAGGTGCAGTTTTCTTCGCCTGATCAAAGAGATTCTGGACACGTTGCTCAGATTCGCTGTACCACTTTGACAGAAGTTCGGAAAGTCTGGGCGCATAAAACGCTGCAGCTGCATTGTAAGCTGTTGCCCTCGCCAAAGTTGTTTTAGCTGTTCCTGGCGGGCCATAAAGCAGGACACCTTTAGGAAGGTCCGTACCCCATTTTGCATAAGACGCTGGATCTTTTACTCCATCAGCTATTGCCCTTAACTCCTCTTTTGCACGTTCATTTCCTATTATCTGGTTAAAATCAATTTCGGGCTTTTCAACTGAAAGCGTTTGAAACCTTTCAGCACTAACTCCTAACATTCTAGAAACTAACCTATCCAAGCTCTCCCGTTTCTCTTCACCTTCCTCACCCTTCTTTTCAGAAACTTCTTCTTTTTCAGGAGGGCTGATGCGCACAGTTACAGCATAGTCAGGAACCTGCCCTGCCCCGAAGTTTCTATAAATCGCGTTAATCGCAGTTTCTGTGACGTCTTTGAAAAAGTCAAAATCCGCCCGAAATCCTTCCTGAGTACTAATCCGGCGTGCATCTGTTACGGGCAAAAGCCCGCCGCCCGCCAGTACCCATATAGCACTATGCATATTAAGTATTTCGATATCGTATTCCATTCCAAATACAAAACGCATTAGCCTTCGCCCAGAACTTAATTTCAGGGAGCTTGGTGAGTTGACGATAAAGCCATTATCAAAATTTTGACCAAAAAAATATTTGCCCTCAAGAGCTCTTCCAATGTTATCCAATACGTCCCCAACATCGCCATGGTAATCTAAACGAGCTTCTAAGTTGTATGACTGACCATCACTATGTACCGCTAGTTCTATCCAATTAATTGGCATCTCTTGCTCGTCAAGCATATAAGAACCAATGTCAGAGTTTAAATGCGGTTGTTTGATATGCTCGAACAGAGCTCCATAATCTTGCACATTAATCGCAACAGGCATAGTAATCCGGTAGTGGCGGTTTATATTTAAAGCTAACTCTTGCCCGAAAACTGAAAAGCATAATGTTTTTGACTCATAAGGCACAGCGGTTAGGCAGTTGGGGGCGGCATTGTTGAAAAACAAATCGTGATGGTGGCCGCGCTCGACAAGTAAGCGCATCTCAGCGCCCGTAACTCCTTATCTGGTCTATGATAAGGTTCAGCATGCGTTTAACGTACCCTTTGTTATTGCCACTGTCTGCCAGTTCCAAAGCACCGTAGTAGTCTTCTCTCCTCTCAAAAGGGATGAAAAACATCGGATACCCCTTTTTCATTAAAATAAAATTCATCACTGCCCTTGCAGTTCTTCCGTTACCATCCTCAAAAGGGTGTATCCACGCCAGCTTAGAGTGCACAAGAGTTGCCAGCTCAAAAGGGTGCAATTTCGCTTTATTGGCGCCATACCATTTGTACAAGTTTCCAAGATGCTTTTTTACTTCCACGTGTTTAGGAGGAACGTGGCTGGAACCTTCTATCTTGACATCAAAAAAACGAATCCTGCCGCTATAAACCACGCCCGTATTTTTTGTTAAAACCCAGTTAACTTTCTCCAAAAATGAGCTGTTAAGGCCTCCTTTGTACGACTTCAGGAAATCCAAGCACTCCTTTCCGTTTATTGCTTCGTTGTAATCTTCTGCCCTGATGCCTGACGGAATAACTTTGTCCTTCAGAATCAAAGCAGTCTGCCTGAGCGTCAATCTATTGCCTTCTATGGCGTTGGTATGATAAGTAAATCTGATGACAAAGTCTTCATTTAACCGTTTCCTTACGCTTGGCGGCGTTTGCCTCAGCCATTCATTATACCCTTCTTTTAAGTCCTGCAGCGTTTCTGCATCCTTATCCGCCAGGTAAAAGTGCTTTGACCCGATTACAAGCTCTCTTACTTTTAGCTCAATTACTCTGGCGTGCTTACTGATTTCCTCATCGGAAGGCTTTTTATCCCCAAGATACTCTCTAATCTTTTTCCAACTATTCTGGCCAATCCGTACGTTCTTGGTTAGGTAAAAATACTCCTTTTTCCCCCTTTTCAGGGATTCTACATATGTCACGACAATATGTATGTGCACAACATATTTAAATGTTTCGTTTTTACGTGCCCGTACAACTAAGCGTACTTTTTGAATTGGTAAACAGCGCGTTTGATCGGTTCACGCTGCGCCAAAAGACGTCATGATCGCACTTCTTCAGCATAAAGTTTTTAACCGCCACAATAATGCAAGCCACTCTTAATGAAAAGCAATTTCGTAATGGTCGACGGCCTTGACGGCTCGGGCAAGGGCACCATAGTTGATGCGCTGCAGAAGTGGGCAGAGCTCAAAGGTATGAAAGTGCTTGACCTCCGCAGCTACTGCAGGGAAAACGGAACTTTCCCGGAACCGGAAGAGGCGCTGCAGTACGACGCAATTGTTTCCGCAGAGCCGACGTTCTGCTTTGTCGGCAAGGCCATCAGGGAAGAGCTTATCCGAGCTACCGACAGAAAGTACTCTGCAATGACACTTGCACAGGCATTCTCGCTTGACCGCGAAATACTCTACAAGCGGGTCATCATCCCTGCAATAAAAGCAGGCAAGTATGTTTTCCAGGAAAGGGGAATATCATCATCGCTTGTCTACCAGCCTGTGCAGGAGCGCATCCAGCTTTCAGAGCTGCTAAGGCTGGCCGGCAACAAGACAGCGATGCAGTTTGCCCCAGGGCTGTTTATTGTTGCAACTGTAAAGCCAGAAACAGTGATAAAGCGGCTTGGCACCAGGCAGAAGAAGGATTACTCAATATTTGACAACCTTGAATTCCAGCGCAACATTGACTCGCGCTTCCGCTCTGACTGGCTCAGGCAGCTGTTTGAGCAGCACGGCTCAAAAGTGATTTACCTTGACACTGAGGAGCCAAAAACGCCCGATGACACGCAGAAGGAAGCTGTAAAGCTGTTTGAAGGCTTTCTTGACCAGAAATAAGCAAAGCAGAACGGGCTATTGGACTTTTACTTGGCTTCTCCCTTTTGAGCTTCCTCATCAGGATTCAGAACCTGAAGAAGAGTCTTGTTTTTGCGAATTGCCTTATAACTTATCATGCTGCACAC
>JAHFTU010000037.1:9489-11397 GCA_023269295.1 Candidatus Woesearchaeota archaeon
AGTTTATTGAAAAGACGGTGTGTAAATGGGCGAGTTTAAACCTGGGTTTGGCTACTGGGCAGTGCTGTCCCTTGCCATTGGCTCAATTGCAGGCACCACGCTATTCTTCGGCGCAGGCATAGGCGCAAGGTACTCCGGCAACCTCATGCTGCTCGCATGGATTCTGGTATCGCTCGTGTCAATATTCATTGCAGGATGCTTTGGCGAGCTTGTCAGCACATTCCCAAAAGCAGGAGGCTCATATGAGTATGCAAAGCAGGCATACGGCAGGTTCCTATCATTCCTCGTGGGCTGGACAGCGTGGCTCTTCGGCAACCTTGCAATAGTCGTCATGACAGTTGGCGCAACAGGATTCCTGTTCCACGGCCTCACCAGCTTTCAGCAGTTCCTCATAAGCGTAGGGATAATTGTCGTGCTGAACGGGATTGTCTACATCGGCGTGCAGGCAAGCTCGCTCATGCTGATGGCATTTGCAATAGCCCTTATAGGGGCGCCGCTGGCACTAATAGTAAAAGGGCTTCCTTTAATTGACTTGAAAAATTTCGCGCCATTCTTTACACACCCCCTTAGCACTGTAATGATAACCAGCTTCTTCATGGTGGAAAGCTACTTTGGCTGGGAAAGCGCCACTTACCTCGCAGAGGAAACACGGAATCCAAGGAAGACAATACCCAAGGCGCTCATACACGCAACGCTGATAATAACAGTAATCGGCACCCTGCTGCTCATAACAGTCATGGGGCTCACAGGCTGGAAGCAGCTGAGCACAGAATCAACCCCTTTCATCAACGCAGCCGGCAGGATATTCAGCCAGAAGTTAGCAGCTGCAGTAAGCATAGGCGCTTTCTTCGCACTGATAGGCTCAGCAGCAAGCGGAGTGGTAGCGCTTCCAAGGCTGGTGCTGGCGCTCGCAAGGGACAGGCTCTTCCCCAGCCAGTTTGACTCCATCCACCCAAGATTCAGGACGCCGCACAACGCCATCCTTTTCCAGACGGTTGTGCTCGTAATGCTGCTGCTGCTCGGCTTTGCCAACTACGAAACTCTGCTGAGCATGCTCATACCAATCGGGGCGCTCATGTACGTCGTTCTGCTGATTACAGTGCCGCTGCTGAGGGCAAAATACCCGGGCGCAGAGCGGCAATTCAAAGTCCCTTTTGCGAAAGTTGGAGTTGCTGCCGCGAGCCTGTTCCTTTTATCGGCTGTTGCAATCTGGGCACTCAACGTTTCCGGCTCCTTAAGGCTGCTGGAGCTGAGCGTTTCACTTATTGCAATAGGCCTCCCGCTCTATCTGCTCGTGGAGCTTTACTATGACCCCAAAATGATTACTGAAGTCAATGACATCCTGTCTTACGTGACCCTGTTCACGGAAAAATTTACGTTTACCGGCAGGATGAAAAAGGAAATATTCACATTTCTCGGCGAACTGAAGGGCAAGACAGTGCTGGAATTCGGGTGCGGCGTTGGAACGCTGACCGTAGAGCTCGTAAAGAGGGTCGGGCTCAAGGGAAAAGTATACGCTGCACATTTCTCAAAGAACAACCTCAAAATAACCAGCAAGCGCGTTGACAGCGTAAAGTGGGGAACAGACACGCCCGTGGGGAATGCTGTGATGCTGCATGACGACGGAATGTTCAGGAGGGTTCCCCCTGAAGCCAGCTACGCTGATGTTATCGTAAGCGCCGGAATGCTGAGCTACATCCAGGACATGAAAACCGTGCTCAAGGAAATGTGGGCAATACTCCCTCTCGGAGGGAAAGTGTGCTTTACCGACTACACTGACTTCTTCCACCTGCTGCCAAACGTTGAATGGCTGTCAAGAACAGAGAAAATCGAGGCGCTCTTCACGAGCGCAGGATTCTCAGTCAGGGTGGTCAAGCTCAAAAGCCTGCTCTGGAACAGGATATTCAT